>CAYHWH010000059.1:0-3772 GCA_964360325.1 uncultured Candidatus Saccharibacteria bacterium
TTCTCTCTGGGTCCAACAAGCTCGTTCTTGACCTGCGCGGCAATCCCGGAGGATATCTTGAAGCGGCCGTCGACATGGGAAGCTGGTTTCTGCCGGCCGGCGATGTGCTGGTGACGGAAGATTTCGGCGGAAAGGAACCGAACAACATTCACCGCAGCCGAGGGTACGATATTTTTAACAGCAGCCTCAACATGGCGATTCTCATAAATGGCGGTTCGGCTTCCGCCGCAGAAATTCTTGCGGGCGCGCTTCACGAGCACGGCGTGGCGACCTTGGTGGGAGAAAAAAGTTTCGGAAAAGGCTCGGTGCAGGAGCTTGTGGACATTACCGACAAGACGTCTCTGAAGGTGACGGTCGCGCACTGGCTGACCCCAAAAGGAAAATCAATTTCCGGAAACGGGATTGAGCCGGACGTTTCCGTGGCGCGAACAGCCGAAGATGTGGCTGCGGATAAGGATCCGCAGATGGAAAAGGCGGCGACGCTGTTGATTGGAATATAAAAAGGTAGTACGGTACAGACACTATGAAAGTAATATTACTGAAAGACATTTCCGGCGTCGGCAGGAAGCACGACGTGAAAGACGTTTCCGACGGGCACGCGCGCAATTTTCTTTTTCCGCGCGGCTTCGCGCAGGAAGCCAGTGCAAGCCGTTTAAGGCAAGTGGAATCTCTGCGCAAAACTTCCGAAGAAGGACGGCGGGTCCAGAAAGAGCTTCTTTTGAAAAACCTTGAAGCGCTTAAGGGTGTGCGCATTTCACTTTCCGGCAAAGCAAACGAGCAAGGCCATCTCTTCAAGGGGATTCACAAAGAGGAAATTGTTACCGCGCTTCACACGGAGGCGCGCGTCGAGCTTCTACCCGAGCATCTTTTGCTCGAACACCCGATCAAGGCGGTGGGGGAGCACGTCGTTTCCGTCGCCGCCGACGGCAAACAGTCGTCGTTTGTTCTCGTTGTTACCGCGGCGTAAGCCATAACAAAAACAGCCCCACCCCCGGGGCTGTTTTTGTTATGTGACGGCGACCGTTTTTTTTCTCAAGACTTTTCCGTTGAATCCGGTTTTTCGTTTTGCGCCGAAGGAAACCGTGCCTTTGGCGAGGGCAAAGAGCGTGTGGTCTTTGCCAACCCCGATGTTTTTGCCCGGGAGAATGCGCGTGCCGCGCTGGCGGACGATGATGTCGCCCTCCGATACCGTTTCGCCGGCAAAGCGTTTAATACCCAAGTATTTCGGGTTTGAGTCGCGAAGATTTTTTGCTGATCCGCCTGCCTTCTTACTTGCCATAGCTGATGTGGACTATACTGGTAGAATGTAATTAAGAACGGTATGAATATAAGATATTTTATCGAAAAATGCAAGGAGTACGGCAGGGGAGACGTCGCGGTTGCCCTTATTGTCATTCTGGTCGGGCTTGCCAGTTTCGGGCTCGGCAGGCTCTCGATGCTGGAGGCGGGACACCCACCCCTCCGGATACTCTACCCTGAAGATGCCGCGGCTCCCGCGTCGGTAACGCTTAAGGGAGATGCTTCGCCGCTTGTCGCGCCCCAAGCCGCCGCCGTCTCCGCGGCGGACGGAAACGGCCCGGCCGTCGTCGCCTCAAAGAACGGGACGAAGTACTATCTGCCGTCGTGCTCAGGCGCTTCGCGCATCAGCCCCGCGAATCTCGTTTCCTTCCCCTCGCCGCGGGCCGCGAAAGATTCCGGCTACGAACCCGCGGCGAATTGTCCAGGTATATAGCCCGAAGAATTGCCAAAGATTCAAAAAATGAGGTACACTACTTCCCATGATTGTTGTTGATGTTGAGGCCTCCGGCGTTGAGTACCATAAAAACTCAATCGTCTCCATCGGGGCGATTGATTTTACAAACCCGGAAAATCGTTTCTATGTTGAATGCCGTGTCTGGGATGGTGCGCACATAAACGACGAGGCGATGACAATAAACGGCTTTACGAAAGAAGAAATCGCCGACCCTAAAAAGAAAAGCGAAGCCGACGCGGTGCACGAATTCATTGCGTGGGCGCTCACGCTTTCGGAGCGGACGCTTGCCGGGCAAAATGTTTCGTTTGACCGCGATTTCCTCAAGGCGGCGGCGGAACGCGCGGGGCACACTAACTGGCCTTTCGCCCACCGCACCATCGATACGCATTCTCTCTGCTACATGCACATGGTAAAGAGGGGGCTGACCCCGCCGGTTGATCCGGAGAAAAAACACTCGTCTCTTAATCTCGACGCCGTGTTAAACTATTGCGGCATTCCGATGGAACCGAAACCGCACAACGCGCTTACCGGCGCTCTCTCTCATGCGGAGGTCATTTCACGGATGCTCTACGACCAGCAGATGCTTCCGGAATTTCAAATGTATCCGATTCCATGGCTTTAAAAACGTAACGCACTAACACACATACCGTATGGATACTTCAAACAAACAGCACAAGAGCGCGACGCCCAAGGTGGTTGAACGGAATCGCATTATTGATGAATTATTCATTGTGGCATGTCCTTTCGAGTCAAGTCGTATCCTCTGAATTATGGAGGAATTTACGCAGGGGTTTGACCTCCTGAAAACCTGCGAACTCGCGGCCTCTTTTTTCGGTTCCGCTCGCTGTACGCTCGGAGAGAAGCTCTATGAAGAGGCGCGGGAGCTTGCGGGGAGGCTTTCGAAGGACGGATTCGTTGTTATAACCGGCGGGGGCGGGGGAGTGATGCAGGCGGCGAACCACGGCGCGTTTGACGCTGGCGGACGTTCCATCGGCTTCAACATAAAAATTCAAAGCGGACAGCCGTTGAACCCGTACACGACCGAATCATTGACATTCCACCATTTTTTTACGCGGAAAGTGATGCTCGCCTACGCGTCCGAGGTCTACATCTTTTTCCCGGGCGGATTCGGCACACTCGATGAACTGATGGAAATGCTCACGCTCATCCAAACGAAGAAAATAAAACGGGTTCCTGTCGTGCTGGTCGGCAAAGAGTTCTGGACGCCCTTTCTCGAACTTATCCGCTCATCGCTCTACGAAAAACACAGAACTATCGACAAGGAGGACATGGAGCTCTACCATCTTGTCGACTTACCCGACGAGGCCTATAGCCATATCAAGCGGGCTGTAAAAAGATAATCAACGGGCCATGATGTATCGGTAACATGCATGCATGAGATGCATAAGACGGCGGGTTCCCCGCCTGCTATGGGCAGGGACTCTCGCTGGCCCGAACGGGGAGGGTCTATACAAATTGACCTATGTGCGGTTTGGTACGATTTCCAATAATATCCTTACTATAAGCCACTTTTTTGTATTGACATAGTCCGTAACAAGTTGCCTGCTCTTGACAGGTGCTTGCAGATATGCTACCCTATAAGAACTTCGGCTGCGGCCGGATTTTTTGTTTGGCAATCTTACCAGTCTAAACCCAAGGCTTATCATCATTGGAATCTTATTGTATTACCTCGTCACCGGCCCCCAGCAGGCATCCGTGCCAGCTCTTACGGTCAGTGCGAGCGCTCCGGCCTCTATAATGCTGGCAACTCCCGCGTCAGCCGGTTCGGAGAAGCCAACGTCGATTAAGGAGAAAGTTGAAAGCTATTTCTCGGACATCCCTGTTTTGGTAAGCATCGCCCGGTGTGAATCGCACTTCCGCCATTTTGACGGAGACGGCGAAGTAATCCGCGGCAGCGTGAACCGTTACGACGTCGGCGTGATGCAGGTCAACGAGCTCTACCACGCCGATACAGCGAAGGAACTCAACATGAACCTCCATACGCTTGAAGGGAACCTC
>CAYHWH010000060.1:0-3159 GCA_964360325.1 uncultured Candidatus Saccharibacteria bacterium
AGATGTGGATTCGCTACGAAAACAGAAGCAATTATTTTCTAAGGAAGCACATTCCCTACCGGAAATATACAAGCATCTATCGGAGAATCCGCTATACTTCAAGTACCGCACGAGGGCACTTGGCTTCAGAGAAACATAGCGCTTGCTATCACCCGCCAAGCGAGCGGGATTTAGGAATACGGCTTTGAGGCTGTAGCAGCCGACGTTTACTCTTTCACCTCAATCCCTTACAGGGACAGGTAGCTTTCTGCAAAACCACACTTGAATTTTAATAGTTGCTACGCTCCTTTAAAATTTCGGCGTTCAGCTTTTGTCCGCCTTTGGCGGAGCAAAAGTTCCATTGAGGTGAATTATTTCACATCAACTCCTTACAAGAGCTGTACACCTTTCGCATTTGGATTACCAAACGCTCAAGGTCGATTGACATTCATTACTTCACGTCAATCCCCATGCTTCGGGCGGTGCCGGCAATAATCTTCACTGCCTGATCAATGTCGTGCGCGTTGAGGTCTTTCATTTTCTTTTCGGCGATGTCGCGGAGCTGCTGTTTCGTAACCGTACCAACTTTGCTTACGGTATTTTTACCCGAGCCTTTTGCCTGACCGATTGCTTTCAAAAGCAAGTTTGACGCCGGAGGAGTCTTCAGCGTAAAAACGTACGTGCGGTCCTCGAATACCGATATCTCCACAGGAACGACATCGCCGCGCATTTCCTTGCTCGCCTCATTGAACTTCGAGACGAACTCGCCGATATTAATGCCCGCCTGGCCGAGCGTCGGGCCGATCGGAGGCGCCGGGGTTGCCGCGCCGCCCATAATCTGCAATTTAAGTTTTTTGATTATTTTTTTTGCCATGATTGATTTTCTTACGAGCAGAGCGAGTGCTGAAAATCATCACCCAGCACCACTTTGTAACAGTGTCTATTTAATTTTGTTTGACCAACAAAACCTAGCATAGCAAGCTTGATTAATCAACAAAGTGGTGCTGGGTCAAGGAATCTATAGTCGTTTCACTTGTTAGATTCTCTTGACCTGCAAGAAGTCGAGCTCCACCGGCGTCTCGCGCCCGAACATGGAAACAAGCACTTTTACCTTGCCCCGGTCTTCATCAATGTCGCCGATTTTCCCTTCAAGGTCCTTGAACGGCCCATCGACGATTAAGACGTGGTCGCCGGCAACGAGGTCGATGGCGTGCTTCGGCGTGTCCGCCTCCATCCGTTTGAAAAGCTCGTCAATCTCCTTATCTTCAAGCGGCACGGGGGTCACGCCGGAGCCGACAAAGCCGGTCACCCGCGGCGTGTTGCGCACAACGTACCAGGAATCATCGGTCACCACCATGTTCACCAGCACGTAGCCCGGGTAAATTTTCTCTTCTTCTTCAACGCGCTTGCCTCCCTTTATTTTAATTTTCTTTTCGGTCGGAACGACGATGTTGAAAATGCGGTCTCCCATGCCGAGCGATTCGACGCGCTGTTTCAGGTTGCGCACAACGGCGTTCTCGTATCCGGCATAGGTGTGGATTGCATACCAGTGCCGTCCCGCGCTTGGATCTTGTTTTGCCATGATGTTTTATTAAAGAACAAAGACCTCAATGAGTTTTGAGAACACGAAATCAAAAAAACCAAGGTAGATTGAAACCGCAATGGAAACGCCGATAACGAGAAGCGTGTACACGACCGTCTGCCGGTATGTCGGCCAGCTCACGTGTTTCATCTCTCCGCGCGTCTCTTGAATATAACTTTTCAGTCCCATGTGTTTGTTTTTTTAAATTCCCCTACAAAAAACCGCCCCGTCGGGGCCGATGGAGAGAGTATATTCCTTCCCGCAGAAGAGGTCAAGGCGCAAAAGAAAACCGCTCCACCGGCCCCTATGCGGGCCAATGGAGCGGAAAGTCAGTACGAAGTCTGTGGTTTCTGCTGAAGAATCCGGTTAAGAGCATTCAGGTATGCCTTGACCGACGCGACGATGGTATCGGTATCCGCTCCATGGCCGCTGACAGTTCGCCCATTTTCCTCCAGGCGTACCGTGACTCCGGCTTGGGCATCCGTGCCTGAGGTCACCGCGTGGACCTGATAGAGTTGCAGTCGAGCCTCGTGCGGGAACAACATTTTGATAGCGTTGAAGGCGGCGTCCACCGGGCCATCGCCTGTTGCCTCGCACGATATAGTTTTGCCCGCCACTTCCAGTTCCATCAGTGCCTTGGATGGTTGCTTGGTGCCGCACAAAATCTCAAGCGAAATCAGACGAATGCGCTCGCCCACGTGCGCGATTTCATCGTCGACCAGGGCGACGATGTCCTCGTCAAAGATATCTTTCTTCGTGTCGGCGAGATCTTTGAAGCGCTTGAAGGCGTCTTCGAGGGCGTTGTCGCCGAGATTGTAGCCGAGCTCGTGCAGTTTTTCCCTGAAGGCGTGCCTGCCCGAGTGTTTGCCGAGCACGATTTTCGATTCCGTTAGGCCGACCGAGTCCGGGGTCATAATCTCGTAGGTGCCGGCGTGCTTGAGCATGCCGTCCTGGTGGATGCCGGATTCGTGGGCAAACGCGTTCCTGCCGACGATGGCTTTGTTCGGCTGCACCGCGAAGCTGGTCACGGCTGAAACCAACCGCGAGACACGCATGATGTGCTCGCTCCTTACGCCAGTCGTGAAAGGCATGAGGTCGTTACGGGTCTTGAGCGCCATAACGATTTCTTCAAGCGCCGCGTTGCCGGCACGCTCACCCAGGCCGTTGATGGTGCATTCCACCTGCCGCGCGCCGGCTCCGATGGCGGCCAGCGAATTGGCCACTGCCAAGCCGAGATCGTTGTGGCAATGGACCGACAGGACGGCTTTATCGATGTTGGGCACGCGGTCCAGCAACATGCGGATCAGGGCGGCGTATTCCTCGGGGATGGTATAGCCGACGGTATCGGGAATATTGACGGTGGTCGCGCCCGCCTTGATCGCGGTTTCGACGCAACGGCAGAGGAAGTCGTGCTCGGTGCGCGAGCCGTCCTCGGGCGACCACTCGACGTCGCCGCAAAGATTGCGCGCGTACGCAACGCTTTCGCGCACCTTCTCGTGCACCGCGTCGGGCTCCATCTGAAGCTTGTACTTCATGTGGAGCGGGCTGGTGGAGATGAAGGTGTGGATGCGGCCGCGCCGAGCCGGCTTAACGGCCTC
>CAYHWH010000060.1:3169-3758 GCA_964360325.1 uncultured Candidatus Saccharibacteria bacterium
GGCGGCCCGTTCGATGTCGCCTTTGACCGCGCGCGCAAGACCGCACACGACCGAATCGGTAACGGTCGCGGCGATCCGGTGCACGGCCTCGAAATCGCCGACTGAGGCGATGGGGAAACCGGCCTCAATAACGTCGACACCCATGTCTTCGAGTGCCAGAGCAATGCGAACTTTTTCGTCCAGATTCATCGACGCGCCCGGCGATTGCTCGCCGTCACGCAAAGTGGTATCGAGGATAATGACGCGCTCACTGTTCGACTTGTTCGACACGGCGGTTCTCCTTTCGAAGTTGAACTCTATTGGTACTGAGAAAGAACAAACAAGCCCCCCGTGGTGGAGGGCTTGTTGGTATCTACATGGTTTCTATCTAGACACGGACAAGGCCTCCACCTTTCATAAGGAGAAGAAGGAGACCGAGGAGCGACGAATGTGGCTGTCCGCGCAACATGCAATTATGGTAGCAAGGCCGAAAAAGCTGTCAAGCAACAGTGGCGCATATTCAAAATCACCGCAATGACAGGCGATACGCGAGTCCCCTTATTTGTGCAGACTAGGGAGCGCGACGGCGCGAGCTCGAGGAATTTTTCAG
>CAYHWH010000061.1:0-3747 GCA_964360325.1 uncultured Candidatus Saccharibacteria bacterium
CCGGCTGGCGAATGGAACCGCCCGTATCGGAGCCAAGCGCGGCGAGGGCGCTTCCGTCTGCAACGGCAACGGCGGAACCGCCGGACGAACCCCCCGGCACCCGCGTCACGTCGTGCGGGTTGCGCAGGACGCCCCAGGCGGAGTTTTCCGTGGAAGAACCCATGGCAAATTCATCAAGATTCGTGCGTCCGAGAAATACCGCTCCCGCGTTCTTCAGTTTTGCGATAACCGTCGCATCGTACGAAGCGGTATACGGTTCAAGCATTTTCGAGCCGGCGCTCGCACGCTTCCCTTTTATGAGAATGTTATCTTTAACAGCAACGGGAATACCGAGAAGCGGCCCATGCTCTCCCTCCCCGCGGCGCCGATCGGCTATGCGAGCCGCTTCAAGCGCGTCGTCGAACAACTCCACGTACGCGTTCAGTTCCGTGTTCCGCTCTTTCGCGCGGGCAAGGCACGCTTTCGTCAGCTCGACGGAGCTCGTGTGCCCTCCGTCAAGCAACGACAGCGCTTCGGCGATATTTTGAGGCAGTACGTTTGCGTTCATACCTACTTTTGAGAAAAAATCTTTTTTACTTTGACGTAGGCACCTTCTCGATTCGGCACCTGCGCCATCAGGCTGTCGCTCCACATTCCCGCAGGGTACGCTTCCACGTCCTCGCGCATGACATTTTTCTCCGCCGAGTAAGGCGCAACGGAAGGAGCGTCCGCGGACACTTTTTCTATATCGGAGACGTAGGCAAGAATCGCCTCGATGTCTTTCCGGAGGACGGCGCGCTCTTGCGGAGCGATTTCAATGCGGCAGAGCGATGCCAGTTTTTCTATGTCGGAATCTTCAATCACGCAGGTAATTCTAGCATCGTTTGGAATCTCTCTCCAGAGAATCTATCCGGAGGCGAGCAGCTTCAAAAATGCCCGCTCATCGATAATGAGGACATCCAGTTTTTGCGCCATGGCGTACTTCGTGCCGCCGGGGTTCTCCCCGGCAACGACAAAATTCGTTTTTTTTGAGACCGAACCAGCCACCTCTCCGCCGAGCGCCTTGATGCGCGCCGCCGCTTCGTCGCGTGAAAGCGACGAGAGCGTTCCCGTCAGTACGAATGTCTTTCCTGAAAGCGCGGTGCGAACGGGGGCGGCGCGGTACGCCCTTACGTTCACCTGTTCCAAAAGTTTTTTGAGAAGCTCTTTGTTGTGCCGCTCTCCAAACCACGAAACCAAAGAACGGGCAACAATCGGACCGACTCCCTGTATCGCTTCAAGCTCCTCAAGGGAGGCCCGCTCTAACTTCTCGAGCGTACCAAACTTTTTCGCCAGATCCTCCGCTGTTTCTTCGCCCACATGGTCGATAGAGAGAGAAATTAAAAATCGCGGGAGGGTCACGGTGCGCACTTTCGCAACCGCGCTAAGTAAATTCGCCGCGGATTTTTCGGCGAATCCCGGTAGGTCGATAATATCTCCCTCCGCCAGCGTAAAGAGGTCCTCAAAAGAGGCAACGAGGTTGTGTTCGAGGAGAAGGCCCACCGTTTGAGAACCAAGGCCTTCAATATTAAACGCTTTGCGGGAAACGAAATGCTCCAGCTTTCGCTTCTGCTGCGTGAATGAATTTTTATTCACGCAGCGCCACGCCGAGGCGCCCGGCACCCGTTCAATCGCGCCGTCTCCGCCGCATGCCTCAATGTGTTTCGGCCACACGAACGCCTTTTCTTTTCCGGTACGCATTTCTTTTACGACGCCGACAATCTCGGGGATAACATCGCCCGCTTTCTGCAGAATGACCGTGTCGCCCGCGCGCACATCAAGCCGTTTGATTTGGTCTTCATTGTGAAGCGTGGCGCGCGAGACGGTCGAACCGGCAACCAACACCGGGCGCAGGTGCGCGACCGGCGTGACCACTCCCGTGCGCCCGACCTGAAAACCGATACCAAGAAGCACGGTGGTCACCTGTTCCGAAGCGAATTTAAAAGCGATCGCGAAGCGGGGCGCTTTCCCCGTGTATCCGAGCGCCTCCTGAAAGCGTCGCTCTGCAACCTTCACCACGATGCCGTCGATGAGGTACGGCTCCCGCTTTCCGTACGCGCTCCAGTGCTTCCAGTACGCGACAACCTCCTCAACCGAAGAAACGCGTGTGTGGTTTTTGTTTACCTTGAAACCGAGTCCGCGCAAAAATTCAAGTTCTTCGTCCTGCGTATCCGGCACGGGAACATTCGCCCGCGCCACGTCGTAGATGAATGTATCGAGAGCGCGGCTCGCCGCGATTTTCGGGTCAAGCTGGCGGATGGAGCCGGCGGCGGCGTTCCTCGGATTGGCAAAAGGCGGTTCTCCTGTTTTTTCCCGTTCGCGGTTCAGCCGCAGGAGCGCGTCTTTGCTCATCCACACTTCCCCCTCAACGACAACAGAAATGTCTTTCCGCAGCCGCAGAGGTACCGATTCGATGGTGCGGATATTTGACGTAACATCCTCCCCGACAATCCCGTCGCCGCGCGTCGCCGCCGTTGTAAGCGCCCCCCGCTCGTAGGTCAACACAATCTTGAGTCCGTCTATCTTCAGCTCGCAGGTGTAGGCGGGGCGCACGTCGCGGCCAAGCGCCCCTTTCAAAAAACGCCGTACACGATCATCAAAAGCGTGGATGTCTTCTTCGGTAAAAGCGTCGTTGAACGACCACTGGGAAACGGCGTGGCGTATTTTTCGAAACTGCGGCAGAGGTTTCCCCGCGACGCGCTGCGTCGGCGAGTCCGCGGTAATAAGTTCCGGATATTTTTCTTCGATGTGCGCGAGTTCGTACTTGAGCGAATCGAGCGCCTCCGGAGAAATTTCCTGCTTGTCCTCAACGTGCGCAAGATACCGATGGCGTTCGATTGCCGCCCGGAGAGCTTTGAGACGTTCGCGAATATCTGCCGGCACTGACATACCTTTAGTATGAAACGCGGATACCGCGTTCAACGCGGCGCTTGTTCCCGATGTCGCACGTGTTGTACCCGCGCGACTCAAGCGTTGTGATTTGCTGCGGCAGAAACGTCTTGGTCATCGTAACAATGGCGCAATACGGCTGGGGAGCAAGGTTAACTTCAAACACGCTCTGCCCGCCCGTGGAGCTCGTGATGCTATTAGGGCCGCCGACCGTCGTGGGAGAACCGGTGTTCGGGTCGATGACCTGATTGCCGGCGCAGAAAATGGCGCGCGCGGTTGACGTTGCGAACGCGCGCTGCTGCAGGTCCCAGTAGAGAGCACACTCCGTTCCCGTGTCCGCGGCGTAGAGCGCAAACTGAGATTCGCGGCCGGCGGAAGAAAGATTGAGCTCTTTGATGGCAAGATCGAGAATTGCCAGCCCGATTGAAAGCAAAAGAGTTGAAATAAGAACCGCCAAAAGGAGCGTAAATCCGTTTTTTCGCCTGTGAAAGAGAGTATGCATGATTATTGCCACTTTAAGATATTTTCCCGAACGACGAATTGGCTGCCGAAGAGCGTGCTCTGCCACGAAATGCTCGCCGTAATGGCGTACTCGTTGTCGTTTATTTTTTCAAGCGAAAAGGACCTCGTGAATTGCGACGGCAATCCGTTTTGGTAGCCGTAAAATCCGGTTGATGCCTGGTAGAGAAGCGGCGCGCAGGCGCCGGAGCACGGGGCAATCGCCTGCGAGGGGCTCGTGTTCGTTGCCTCGACAGTGCAGGATGTTCCAATACAGGAAGCAAGGCCCGAAAGCCAGTACAGCGGCGATGTCGGGTCGGCGCTCGTGCGCGCAAGAAGCGC
>CAYHWH010000062.1:0-3740 GCA_964360325.1 uncultured Candidatus Saccharibacteria bacterium
TATTCATACAATAAAAAAACGCCGGGTGATGAGTCCGGCGTTTTTCCGCCATCTGCAAACCATAGTGTTCATTCCACCACCTCGCAAATTCCCTTTTCGAATCGCAGGTAGCTGATCTGGCGCAATTCCCAGAAACCGGCGGCATTCTCCCGGCCTGCCTCCCGCAAAGCCGCAACTGCTTTGAGATGAGGGACCAGGTGCACGTCGGAACTGTTGAGGCCGATCCCGAGCGGTTTTCGAGCGAGTTCCTCATCGGTTGCGATGGGAAGTTTGAGATTCAACCACGCCTCGCGGAATGGTTTTGGAACAAAGCCGTAATTCAAGGGAGTTGCCGTGATGCGAATATAGCTCATCAGAACCCCCTTTCGGTTTCTGAGATTGGGAACGAATTGCGTACCGTACAAATGGTACCACGCGCAGGCGCGCACCAAGGCACCCGCAGGGTGTGGAAAAACACCGCGCATTCTTGTTCATTTTTCGAAATTGTTTCCCGCGCGCACGTGGTACACTATTTTGAAGCACATGGGCAATAAGGGGTACACCGTTCTTGAAACATTCGTCGTTATCGCACTCATAACCGCGGTCGCTGTTTTCTTTACAGTCTATACCGACGGAGTCCGCGCCAAAGGGAGGGACGCGGCGCGCGTCGCGGCGGTGCGGGAAATCACCAACGCGCTTGCGCTCTACAACACGAGCAACGGTTTCTACCCCGCCGCGGCGGAGACAAAACTCACCGGCGAAGACCCTCTGTCTCGCGCGCTCGTCGGAGGAAAACTTCTTCCCGCAATGCCTGTTGACCCGCGCAGCCCGAATTTTGAATATACATACCAATCGGATGGGGCGAGCTATCAGCTGATGTTCTGTCTTGAAACGGAAAGCATTAAAGGATACCCCAAGGGATGCGATAATAAAATTATTCCGTAAAAGCGACATGGACAACAAAAACATAACGTGGGAGGCCGCGGAGCATGAGTTTCGGGAACGAACCGCCGACTGGTTTTGGACCCTCGGCATTATTATCGTTTCCGGAGCTCTGACCTCGCTTATCCTCGGAAATTTTCTTTTTTCCATCGTCATTCTTCTCTCGGGATTCGCGCTTTTCCTCTTCGGCACGCGGAAACCCTCCGTGCACCAATTTGAACTCTCGGAGCGCGGCATACGCATTGGTCCGAAACTCTATCCATACCTGACCCTGCGCTCCTTTTGGGTGGAAGACCAGCACGAACATTTGAAACCGAAACTGCTCATCAAGTCGCAGAAACCTTTCGTGCCGCACCTTGTGATTCCGCTCGGCGACCTTGACCCGCGAAGCGTGCACGCATACCTCCTTCCGTATCTCCAAGAGGAAGAACAGCGCGAGCCGCTTGCCCACCACCTCTTTGAGTGGCTCGGGTTTTAAAACACCCCCGCCAAAAGTGCGGGGGTGTTTTTGTTTTATTCCCCAGACCGTTTTCTAGAATTCTTCGAACGAAGCGGTGAGTGCGACCGTCGTTGTCGCCGAAACCGGACCGCCGGCAGTTTGACAAGTAAGCGTATAAACGCTCTCTGCGATTATGGGCGGAGTCGTCATTGAGCCGGATATTCCCGTCCACGACACCCCCGGACCCGAGACGGCGCAGGAATTGACCCCTGTTGCGCTCCACGTGATTGTCGTCGTATTGCCCGAATGGACCCTGCTGTGGGCGGCAACGATTGAGAGCACCGGATTGATTACCGTTACCGTCACCGAACTTGAACCGCCGTTGGAACAGCTCACCGTGTAGGTCGTGTTTGCCGTCGGGACAACCAGCGCGCTTCCCGACGGAGTCCCTCCGGTGGAGAAATTCGTACCGCTGCAACTTGAGGCACCGTCACCGGCGCTCCAGGCGAGCGTTACCGAGTTTCCAAGAACAACCGAAATGGAAGAGCCTGTACCGCCGGCAGACGTTGCGGAAAATGACGGCGGGGTGCAGAGGTCCCCGTCGTGAGGAGAGCCGCAGGAGGCCGGAATAATGTACCCTCCCGCGGCACCATTCGGCGAAACTGCCGTTACGCCGTATTCGACGGAACGGAACGGCGCGGAGGGCAACGCAAGGAGAAGCAGGACGAGAACAGAGAGAACGATTCCCGCCACCGTGGCGCGGGGAGAAAAATTCGAAGGATGCATCATACGTAAAGTATAGTGAACCTGTTTAAAAATACTAGCGCGGCGCGTGGATAAGTGCCAGGTTCAAATTCTCCAGGATGGCGGCCTTCATTTTCTCAAGTCCGCCGGAAGCAGTGCGCGGATCGTTCCCGGGATTTACCGCGCCCCAGTCGGCGGGTGTCAGCGATTGCGCGCCATCGAACGCTTTTTGAAGGACCTCCGCCGCTTCTTCCCTTCTCCCCAGATTGAGGAGCGCCACGCCGAGGCTGGTCAGAAGCCACGGGCTTGCCGGCGCAACGGAGAGCCCCCTTCGGGCTATCGCTTCCGCGCGCGAAAAATCGCCCGCCTGAAAGTACACCCACGCGAGGTCATTGTAGACGCCCCAGGTTTCGGGTTTCATTCGAAGAAACGTTTGGAAATCTTTTTCGGCGGCGGAATAGTTTTTTTGAAACCCCTCTATCAGCCCGCGAACGTAGTACGACGCGATGAGTGCATCGCCGTGAAATTCAATTTGCGTGTTGATTTCGGAAAGCGCCGCGTCAAAGTTCCCGCGCAAGAAATCAATGCGGGCAAGCTGGTGCCACGCGGCCGGAGTGGAGGGGTCAAGCGTGAGGGATTTTCTGAAATACCGCTCCGCTTTATCAAGGTCGTAGACGCCGCTTCCTTTCGCGTTGAAGTAGTAGTTCCCGATTTCAAACGCGAAATTCGCATCCGGGTACAGCGCAAGCGCCATCGGCGCGAGGTGGAGATGGTACGCCAAAACCTCGGCAACCTGTTCCCGGTACGCCGCCCCGAGAACCGCGGAGAAAAAGAGGGCGGTCAAAAAAATCCCGAGAATCTTTTTTTTCATACCGTCGTATAATAGCAGGATTCGCGCGGAAAAACTGGAAAAAGCGCGGGATACTGCTATAGTGTCCCGCATACCCCTCGTCGTTTCTCAGCCTCTGGTTGAGACCAGCCTCGGGCTGAGAGATGTCGTCGAGGGGTTGTAGAAAGTGTGTAGACCCCTCGTCGTTCAATGGATAGGACGCATCCTTGCGGAGGATGCAATGCGGGTTCGATTCCTGCCGAGGGGACACGAACGTAGTGAGAGACGCCGAGAGCCGTGCCGGTGGCACGGCGCGCAGGAATCGAAGCCTGTTTGAGCTTCGCCGCAGGCGAACCAAACGGGGTACTGATTCTGTAAGAATCGAAACTGCCGAGGGGATGAAAATTAGGGAGTAAAATGAGTAAGCATACGGACTACGGGGCGCAGTAGGATACTCCCTCCTTGCCCCGTTACGCTTTCATCGTTCAACGGATAGGACACTTCCCTCCGAAGGAAGAAATGTGGGTTCGACTCCCGCTGAGAGCACAATTGTAAGAAGCGTGTTGTGGCGAAGGAGGCGATGCAGGTTCCCCGCCTGCTATGGGCAGGAATTCCTGCTAGGGGGAGAAAGTGTTATGCAAAGAATAAGCTAGCGCTATCGAAATCATTGTGGAGGAAATCCGTCTTTTTGAAAAATTTTAATACTGCCAATCAGTAATAAAAGCGACATCAAAATTATAATTATCAAGCGATGCAATGGTTTTGCTTTTAAAATTTTTAAGCTCGTACACGACAAGCCGTTGATTT
>CAYHWH010000063.1:0-3678 GCA_964360325.1 uncultured Candidatus Saccharibacteria bacterium
CCTCATACTCGATGAGCCGACGGCCGGCGTCGACGTCGAGTCGCGCCGCGGCATGTGGGATTTCCTCGCGAAACTGAATGCTTCCGGCACCACCATTATTCTCACCACGCACTATCTTGAAGAAGCGGAACAGCTTTGCAAAAACATAGCCATTATCAACAAAGGAATTATTATCGAGCAGGGGAGTGTGAAGTCGCTCATTGCGAAACTCAACTTTGTGACTCTGCTATTCGATTCGGTAGAAGAAATTTCCGACTCGCAACTATCATCCTTTCAAACATTCACGCCGAAGCGAATCGACAGCAACACGTTTTCGATAGCACTCTCGCCCGGCTCCTCCATCAACGCCGTCTTTGAAGAGATGAGCCGGAGCGGCATCCGTATTTCAAACATTCGCAACACCTCCAGCAGGCTTGAAGAAGTATTCATGAATCTCGTTGTGAAAAAATGATATGAATCTGAAGGCAATTTACATCGCATACTACACCATCGTCCGGAAAGAGGTCGTTCGCATTTTCCGCATTTGGACGCAGACGCTTCTGCCGTCGGTCATTACGATGTCTCTCTACTACGTTATCTTTGGAAAATTCATCGGCTCGCAAATCGCAAGCGTGCACGGCTATTCGTACATCCAGTTTATCGTTCCGGGACTCATCATGATGTCCATTATCACAAACGCATACTCAAACGTGGTAGGAACCTTCTTCGGCGCAAAATTCCAGCGTAATCTTGAGGAACTGTTAGTTTCGCCGACGCCAAACTGGGTGGTCATCGCGGGGTTTGTCTCCGGCGGAGTTCTGCGCGGATTCATCGTCGGCATACTGGTGCTCTTCACCTCGCTTTTCTTCACGCATTTGGCCGTCTACAATATCTGGATTATCCTCGCGGCAGTTCTCCTTACGTCGGTTCTGTTCTCGCTTGCAGGACTCCTCAACGGCATGTTCGCAAAATCTTTTGATGCGGTCTCTATCGTCCCGATATTCGTTCTCACGCCCCTGACGTACCTCGGCGGAGTATTTTACTCCATCGACCTGCTTCCGCATTTCTGGCAGGTACTCTCGCTTGGAAACCCGATTCTCTACATGGTGAACGTTTTCCGCTACGGATTCCTCGGCATCTCGGACGTGAATATTCTCTGGAGCTTCGGCATCATCGTCGTTTTTATTATTGTTTTTCTTTCCATCATCCTCTTCCTTTTCAAACGGGGCATCGGATTAAAAAATTAATCTAAAGCATACTATGAAAGAAATTGCGATATTCGGCGGCGGATGTTTTTGGTGCACAGAAGCGGTTTTTAAAATGCTCAAAGGCGTGAGTTCCGTGCTTCCCGGCTACGCGGGTGGAAAAACGGAGGACCCGACGTATGACCAAGTAAGTACAGGCAAAACAGGGCACGCCGAGGTCATTCAGATTAAGTACGACCCGGCGCAAGTTTCCTATAAAAACCTTCTCACGGTTTTTTTCGGAAGCCACGACCCGACGACTTTAAACCGCCAAGGGAATGACGTCGGTACCCAATACCGCTCGATAGTTTTCTACACCACGCCGGAGCAGAAACAAGAGGCGGAAAATTTTATCAGAAATATTAATGCGTCAAGCTCTGCAGGAAATTCAGCAGTCACCGAGGTCGTGCCGCTTGTAAAATTTCACGAAGCGGAGAATTACCATCGTGATTACTTCGCGACCCATCCGGGAAATCCGTACTGTGAACTAGTCATCAATCCGAAACTTGAAAAGGTGCAGAAAAAATACGCCGAGCTTTTAAAAACGATATACTAAAAAATACGAAATTTATGCACGATACACCGATGCCAAAAACACCGAAAACAGAAGACGAGTGGAAAAAGAAACTCACGCCGAAGGCCTACGCGGTTCTGCGCGAGAAGGGAACCGAGGCGCCGTTTACCGGAAAATTGCTCCACGAGAC
The DNA here is from genome assembly GCA_964360325.1 of uncultured Candidatus Saccharibacteria bacterium. Taxonomy (GTDB): domain Bacteria; phylum Patescibacteriota; class Minisyncoccia; order Phycocordibacterales; family SBAW01; genus CAYHWH01. The sequence continues at coordinate 1,928 of CAYHWH010000063.1, forward strand.
GCGAGACGGCAACTATGTCTGTGCCGCCTGCGGCAATCCGCTTTTCAAATCGGATGCTAAGTTTGATTCGGGCACGGGCTGGCCGAGCTTCGACGAGGCGCTTCCCGGAGCCGTCAACCTCGTCTCTGACAGCTCGCATAGCGTGGAGCGCACCGAAGTGACTTGCGCCCGCTGTGGTTCGCACCTCGGACACCTCTTCAACGACGGCCCGACGGCCACAGGGAAACGTTACTGCCTCAATTCTGTCTGTTTGGACCTGGAGGAAAGGAAGCCTTAAAAGGCCCCAAAAGGACGCGTACCGCTCATTTTCCCGTCATTTGACCGGAAATTCATTGATGGTACAGTAGGGCGGATACGTACCTTTCATTCAAGCACCCTGAGGAGGGAACAACCGATGGACGCCATCGTCAAGCCCTCTTTGGGGGCGAGTATTCCGAGTGATTTCGTTTGGCCGAAATTCGTGCCAGTCGACTCACTCGTCCCAGGCGAAAATCAATCACACGAACACTCTGATTGCGAAATTCTCACCGCACGGACGTTGATAGGTGAAGAGCGAGCGCGTCTCAAGAAGTTTTTCCCGAATGCTCACTATTTGATTATCAGCGGCGAACATCTGTGGGCCGCCGCAAAAACCGGTGGCATGAAAATGGTCAAGGTTTGGGTCAGGAAGTGCGATTTCGAAACAACACCCATACCAAAGCAGACACCGGAAAAAGTGACATCGCTAAAACCTTCTAAGGTTCCAATCAGAAGGACTCCACCACCAGCTCCGAAGATGTTCCTCCAGCAGCACATCATTTCGGCCATGCCTCCGCCAAGAAAAGAATCGCCGCCGAGCCCGCGCAGAAAAGAATGGACGGTCAACTGCTGGGACACGAGGATTTTGCGAATAGTGTCCGACGTCGTCGGTCCCGAGAAGTACATCAAACTCTGGGACGGCAAACTCCTCGAGTTTCAACGGAACAAAAAGCCGAAGCCCGGGCACCTTCCGACACGAGAAGAAGCGGAAGCGATGTTTGGATAAGCAACTTCGGTTTCGATTCAATCCCGCCCCCGCGGCCCATCAGGGTTCGCGCGGGGCGGTTTTTTCTTGCAAATTAGGCTCAAGGGGGTACCATGAGAGCATAGAGTAAGAGCTTTTGTACCACCTATGAAAAACAACAAAAACGCCGGGTTCATCAAGTTCGTCGTCCTGATTATCATTGTTATTTTGGTTTTGAGTTACTACAACATCAACATCAAGGATGTCGTGGATTCTCCCACGGGACAAGGAAACATCAACTATGTAAAAGATTTCCTTGCTACCGCTTGGAACTTTATTAAAGGGTTCATTAGGTCTTGAGATTGGCCCAACCAAATCTCGCCGTTCCGACAGAGCTATGTGTCGCAAAAGATATATTGTGCGACGCTTAGGCTTTCGAATGGAGGCGGCTCCCCTATAACATACATCCACAAAAAATCCCCTAAAGACCGCTCTCCCCCCGCAGAGTTTAGAAAAGTATTTATTATTTTCTAGGAGGATTTTGGGCCAATAAATTTTGAGAATGCTGTTTCGTACCAAGTAACATCGCTTCCGCGACCTCTGGGTTTCTTTGTAAAGACTTCAATAGCTTTGTCAAAGAATTTGTCCTTAATATCTGTAAGGGATTCATCTTCTTTGTCTTCAATCATGTATTGATAAGACTGGGCAAGAGCTTTTCTGTTTGCGTAGTCTTCTCTTAAATCAGCAAGATGGGAATGTTGCTTTAAGC
>CAYHWH010000064.1:0-3569 GCA_964360325.1 uncultured Candidatus Saccharibacteria bacterium
ACGCCTCGCTTGTATAGAGGCGCCGCCTCGCTTGTATAGAGGCGACGCCTCTATACAAGCGTCTTGCTTGGGCGGTGCCGCCGTATTTATTTCGAGGACTTCTTTGCCCGTGTTCCGGCTGATGCTTTGCCCTCGGCCGTAGCTCGGCCGCGGGCGAGGCGCGTCTTGAATTTCTCAACACGGCCCGCGGTATCGAGCACTTTGTCGTTTCCCGTGTAGAACGGGTGGCAGGCGCTGCAGATTTCAACTTTGATCGCCTCTTCGGTTGAACCAATGGAAAAAGTATTCCCGCAGGCGCAGGAAACGGCGGCATTCGAGTGGTACGTCGGGTGGGTGTCTGATTTCATGCCCGAGAAAGATACCACCTTTTATAACGTTCTGCAACTCCATAAGCAAAACGGATTCCATCCACGCAAGCGGAGCAACCCTCGTTTGGAGAGACTGAGACTTGGGCAAACGCCCCGGAGTGGTCTCTCCAAATGCGGGTTGCGGAGCATCTTTAGCTTCCGAGAATATCGATGAGGTTTTGATATTTCGCCGCAAGCTCCATCACGTCGTCGCCGTAAAATGCGTAGGCGGACTTCGACGCATTCTTCCACCCCGCAAGGTACCGAAGCGCGGCAAGGCGCTCCGCGGCGGCGGTTCCCCTCGTCGCACCGTTGTCTTTCAAAAGAATCGCCGATGCCATGAGTGCGTCCCGGGGATCCCACGGGTTCGGTGGATTGTGTCCGGTCGCGGCGGCAATACGTTTTTCGTAGAGCACCCACGTGGAAGGTATGAACTGCGCCGGCCCCATCGCTCCGCCCCAGCCGTACCAGGGTTTTTTTGAAACGGGCATTCTGTCCGGGTCGAGTCCCAGAGCGCTCGTGATCGCGAGAAACGGCACCGTGTCGCGCGGCGCCTTCATGTCCACGCGCCAACTGCCCGTGCCGACATTTTCGCCGAGGTTCGATTCCTCGGCGATGATGCCGAGAATAAGCGCAGGACGGACGCCCGTCTTTTTTGACGCGACGTTTGCAAAATCAAGCGCTTCCTGAAACGGAATGGCCGCCGAGCCGCGCAGGGTGAACAGCTCCGCGCGGATTTGCGCCGCCGTCCGCTGTTTCGACTTGATAAGCGACTGGTACGCCGCCTCCTGCCCCTTCGTCGCCGTCAGAATTCTCTGCTTTTCCGCCTCCTGGTCCTTGATTTTTTTCTGTTGGAGCTGCTGCAGCGTGCGCAGCTGAACCTCTTCCGCCTGCTGGCCCTCAAGCGCATCTTTCTGGGCCTGCGTGAGCGTCTTGGTCGCGCCGATTTCCGCGAAAGATTTGTTCAGCGCCGCCTTTATCGAATCAAACGAGTCGAGGTCTTCAAAAAACGCGGAGAGGTTTTCGGTGCCGAGCGCGATTTCAAGAAGCGACGAGGAGTCAATTTCGTTGGTCACGCGGAGCAGTTGGGCAAGCGACTCTTTTTCGTTCGCGAGCTTGTCGTCAAGGCCGCCGATGGCGGTCTCTTTTTCATTGATATTTTCGGCAAGGCGCCGGATAGTGATGTTGCGCGCCTCGATGGAAAGCTGGGCATGCCTGATCTGCGCGTCGAGAATGGCGATGTCCCGCTTGAGGCTTTGCCCCTGCAGTTCGAGAGTCCTCACCGACCCGTTGAGGTCGTTGATTTGGGCGTTCAGCTGGTCAAGCTGGCCCTGGAGCTGTGCCTGCCGTGCCGCCACGTCGGCGCCCGTCGCGGAGGCCGCAAAAGCGACGGAGCCGGACTCCACGAACAGTGTGGACAAACAAAAAAGAACCGCCGCTAAAAACAAAAAGTGTTGCCGCATAGACGCATATAAGTATACCCCCGCGCCACCTTTGGTAAAAGTTCGTGTGGGGGTATGTCCTGCGGGAAATCCCGCTTGGTTAAAATTACCCTCTCTTACTCTTTCGTTTTTTCCGATTTTGGAGCGGCATCCTCGCCCTCTTCTCCCTCCTCAACCTTCTTACCCCGTTCCGCGACCTCAATATCCTCAAGCGTTCGCTCCGGGACAACCTCTTCTTCACGGTACTCCTCGATGAGCGCAACGACTTCGTCCGCGTCGTCTTGCGCGACCACTCCCTCGGGAAGCGCGATGTCTTTTATGTACAGCTTGCTATCAAGCGACGAAAGCGATGAAATATCCACGGAAATAACGTGCGGAAGATTTTTCGGAAGCGCCTCGATTTCAATTTCGTGGAGCACTTTCACGAGGATACCTCCAAGGTCTTTCACCGCCGGCGCAACACCGACGAACTCAAGCGGAACATCGACTTTCAGGGTCTTTCCCTTTTCAATAACATAAAAATCCGCGTGGCGCGGGCGGTCTGTCACCGGATCGGTATCAACCTCGTGGATAAGGGCTTCTTTGTCCTCGCCGAGCCCCGCAAGCGCAATGATGGTCGATTCTCCGGCTTTCCTCCAAACTTTTTCAAACTCTTTTCGGGAGACAGCGATTGATGTCGAAGGTTCTTTCGCACCATAAAAAACAGACGGCATCGAGCTTGCGGCCTGTCCTTTCTTCACCTTCCCCGTATTTCGCTTTTCAACCTGTAACGTCAGCATATAGAGACAGCCAGTATACCGACCGAAACGAAAAAAGCAACCTCGCTATGCGCCGGCGGGAATGAAACAGCGGAAGGGGGCTGTTTCTCCGGAAGGGCGCGCGCTTTCGTTCTCAAGCCAAAAATCGTTGGAGAGATTAAGGTTGAGCGTCTGCCTCGTAATCAAAAGTTCCGCATACGACGGCAGGCGCGCGCCGAAACTGTTCCAACAGCTCATGAGCGCGGCATCGTACGTACTTCTCTGCGTGACGTTCTGAATACAACCGAGCGTCCTGCCGCCCTTCCCGACGCGCGTGAACCCGTCCGGACATGAAACCTTTCCCGCCTGGCTCCAATTCGTGATACAAGAATTGCCGATGCAGTAACCCGCATCGGTGCCGATACTTGAAGCCCAGAGAGCGCCCAGCTTCTGCTGGAAGATGGCGCTCGTATTGATGGGCGGCGCGACGTTTCCGTTCGGAGGAGAAGCGGTCGGGCCTTCAAACGCCGCGTAGAGAGAAGAGGCTCCTACGAAAAAGAAAACGACGAGCGCCTGCGCCAAAAAGCGCGAAATTTTTTCTCCCCGGATGAATTTTTTGAAAGAAAAAAGAGCCATGCGCTTCCAGTATACGATATTCGCTCTCCGAAAGAGGAAATTTTATCCACACCCGCACCCCGGAAACATACGCTTCGCCGACTGTGTTTTGAGAGACTAAGACTCGGGCAAGCGCCCCGGAGCGGTCTCTCTAAAACACAGTCGGCGAAGCGTTATCATACACAATTATTACGGCACATGGAGATACACGTTGGATTTATCCGCACCAACCTATGCCACGACATATGCTCAAAGCGGAGCGGGTACTCCCTGAAAGCCTGAAAGAGAGTAGGGCTTGGCTTAGCGGCCCTGAGCGCTCTCTTTCGGGGAGTGCCCGCGAAGCGGGCGTACAGTTATGTTGCAAGGGGAGACATATGCTTTTATCCACACCCACTACGTCAGTCCGCTAAAAAACTTCAGCCGCGCGG
>CAYHWH010000065.1:0-3509 GCA_964360325.1 uncultured Candidatus Saccharibacteria bacterium
AAAATATTTCCGCGGGCAATTCTCCGGAGAGTTCGACTTCCGAGTTGTCGGGGTTTTTCACGGCAACCCAGTCAAATTCTTTCTGTGTTTCGGACATAAGGGGCCAGTATACTGTGGACTTTTTTTAAATCAAGATTTTAAAAACACAACCCCGCCTCCCCGCCTTAGGCGGGGAGGCGGGGTTGTTCCCGTGCTATGGCTGTCTTACTTCAACGGGCTGCGTTTGCTGCTGCGCTTCGCGCAAAAGGCTCAGCTGTTGCCCCCAAACGTAGAGTCCGCCGATGATGAAAAGAACCACAATGATAATGATGTCCGCAATCGGCCCGAGCGGGGCGGATGGCGTACGCGCTTTTTCGGTAAACAGCATGTCCTCCTCGAGCTCTTTCTTCGGGATGAGAGATGCGCGCCCTTCGTTCACCAACGGAGTTCCTGTTTGCGGCGTGTGCGGTACGGAGGAGTCTTCCATGTTGTTTTTCAGTATAGCACCGCCCGAAAAACAAGGCACGCACCTGTGTACAACATCTCCGACGAAAAATGCCCCGCCAAACAAATGGCGGGGCATTTTTCTTTCCTTATTTGCGGAACCTAGCTCTTTTTAAATTTCTCTTTGTAGAGATTCATTCCCTCGATAACCGCCGCCTCCGCTTCCTTTTTCCCTTTGAAGCCGGTTACGGTAACCTCTTTGTTTTGCAGTTTCTTGTACGTGGAATAGAAGTGTTCGATTTCCTTCAGCGTGTGCTTGTTGATGTCGCCGAGGTCGTTCATCTCCGCGAAGCGCGGATCGTCAACAGGAACAGCTATAATTTTATCGTCGATGTCTCCGCTGTCGATCATACCCATGATGGCGACAGGGCGCGCTTTGACGAGGATGCCCGGCATGAGCGGGTACGTTGTAAGGAGGATGACATCAAGCGGGTCGTTGTCGTGCCAGTAAGTCTGCGGAGCGAATCCGTAGTCGAAAGGGAAGTCCTGCGCGGTGTGGGCGACGCGGTCGAGCGCGATGAGCCCCGTCTCCTTGTCGATTTCGTACTTGTTTTTCGAGCCTTTGTTGATTTCAACGATAACGTTGAATTCATGCGGCGTGTTTTTTCCAAGCGGGATGTCGTGCCAGAGATTCATAGGTTAAATTAGTATGCAATTAGTATGCGTTTATAGTGTTTCGTACAGTGTACACGAATTTTCCCGAATTTGTTTTTCTGTTTTTCACTTTCTCTACGCCGTTTTTTCTTCCACAACTTTCACGTCGCCTTTTTCGTTCGCTTCCACAATCGGCTCGCCTTTCATGGACTGGATGTCTATTCTCCAGCCGGTCAATTTTGCGGCCAAACGGACATTTTGCCCGCCCTTGCCGATGGCGAGCGACTGCTGGTCCGGCATCACTTCAACGGTCGCCTTGTGCTCTTTTTCGTCTATCGTCACGCTGATTACTTTCGCGGGCGAGAGCGCGTCTTCAATGAATTCTTTTGTATGTTCGGACCACTCGATAATGTCTATTTTTTCTCCGGAGAGCTCCGACATGACGGTCGAGACGCGCACGCCGCGCTGGCCGACGAGAGAGCCCACAGGGTCGATGTGGCTGTCTTTTGAGGCGGCGGCAACTTTCGAGCGCGAGCCGGCTTCCCGGGCGATCGCCTTCAGCTCGACGACGCCGTTTGCCACCTCCGGCACTTCAAGCGAAAAGAGTTTGGCGAGAAATTGCGGATGCGAGCGGGAAAGGCGCAAGAAAATGCCTCGAGGGGTTTCCTCGACGGAGTAGAGGTACGTGCGCACGCGCTCTCCCTGCCGGTAACGCTCGCCGGGAATCTGCTCTTCGTACGGGAGGATGCCGGTGGCGCGCCCGAGGTCGATAAAAAGGTTTCCCCGTTCGATCCGCTGGACCGTGCCGGTCACGATTTCTCCCTGCCGTCCGCCGAATTCGTTGACTACAGAAACTTTCTCCGCTTCGCGGATTTTCTGAATGATGACTTGTTTCGCGGTTTGCGCCGCGATGCGTCCGTAGTCGTCTTTCGCTTCAAGCGGAAAAATCATTTCATCGTCGAGCTTCGCGTCGCGTTTTATTTTCTTCGCGTCTTGAAGGAGGATGTGGTGCTCCGGGTTAAACCGCGTGCGCTCGTCCCCGCTCTCCGCCTTCGGCCCCTCCTCGTCCTCCTCCATGCGCACCGTCGATTCGTCAACAACGATTTTCACTTGCGAGAATTCCGTTTTCCCCGCGTTGAGGTCGAAGTGCGCCCGAATAATCTGGCCCTTCCGGCCGTACTCTTTTTTGTACGCGGTCGCGAGCGCGGCTTCAATGGCTTCTATGATTTTTTCTTTCGGGATGCCGCGCTCTTCTTCAAGCTCGGTCAGCACGAGGTTCATTACTTTCAGGTCAAGCATACTAGTTTTTCTTAACGAGTGATAACGAGTTTAGAAAATCTTGTACCCTGTTAAATCGCGGCTTTGCCGCTACTCGCTTCGCGAGATTTAACAGGGTTAGGTAAAATATAGTACATTCGGCCTGTTGACCTCAGTATTTCCTCGCTTGCGCTCGTCAATCGCTTCGCTCCTTATTTTTTCTAAAAAAAACGCCCGCGGATGCGGACGAACAGGCACATCGCGATAATACTCCGGAGGGCATTTTCTGTCAACCCCAAGCATAAAAAATCAAGAGGTGTGGAATAAATTTTTCCGCGCCCCGCCGCTCTTATCCGCCGTTCACCTATTTGGTGTCGGCGGGTTTGTTGTGCCCGCAGTCGCCCCGTGGACCACACCTGGGCGTAATCCCATGGGGAAGTTTCTTGGCTTCCTCTGGCGACATCACGGGCAACTTCTCCTTCTTGACTGCGACGTTCTTCTGGCCCGTCCCGCCGGTGGTGATATTGGACGGGTTAGTCTCGGCATCGCCGCCTGCGTTGGCGATATCGATAACGAGTACGAATGCGGCGAAAATCGCCACGGCAACCAAAAAACTTTTCTTCATGGGAATCCCCACCTAATTTGTTACCGCGTGTCTCGTGGCCGGAACCTCTTTCCATTATAACACGTAATATGATTAAATGTCAAGTAAATTCGGCTCGTGTATCCGTACGGAAGCTGGAGGCGTTTTTGTGCCCCCATACGGGCACACGTCAAAAATATAGTGCATTCGGCCTGTTGGCCTCAGTATTTCCTCACGTTCGCACTGCTGTGCTCAGTACTTCCTCATTCCCACTCAGTCGCTCCTACGCTCGCCAATCGCTTCGCTTCTTATTTTTGTGTGCATAAAAACAAAAATGCGAGCGAGCGGGCATGCTACTATAAAAAGCGACAAGGTTTGTTTCCACACATATGTCGGCATCCTCATTTCTTGAGCATTTTTTAGGCAAGCGGGGAACGGACGATCCGCGGTTCAAGCTCGCCGCCCTTATCGCCGTCCTCGGCGTGCTCGTTTTTGTGTCCTTTTTGTTTCTTCCTCTACCCCGCCTCAGTACGCTCACCACTGACGCGAGGCAAACTATTCTTGAAAATCTCTCGAAGATGTCGGCGCAGGC
>CAYHWH010000066.1:0-3495 GCA_964360325.1 uncultured Candidatus Saccharibacteria bacterium
TTGGCAACAAATAAAAGATCATAAGTATCCCGAAGAGGTAACAAGATTACCAGAAGGCTGGTTTATTGGAGACAGAAGAAGTAAACCAATGTATGAAAATGGGCAGCAAAGATATGGAGAAAATGATTACATGGAGGCTGTAATGACAGCTTTAAGAGGGGCTTCAGACGGTATTGAAAAATATCAACCTGTTCCAGATTATTCCCGTGCAGGAGCTTCTCCAAGTGAAATTGAAGGAAAAATCCTTCCTGTATTTACAAAGGCAAGTGGAGCTAGAGGCAATGTTAGAAATAGAAGATATTTAGAGTTTAATGTTAGAGGAAATTTAATTGATTCAGATGGTAAACCACTGCATCCTGAATATGGGAAAACAACTATGTGGGAATGGTATGGAGATTCAGGTTATAACGGCGCGCGCCGTCTCGAGAGCTTTCTTCGCCTCCATTCCCTCGGTATGAAGCGAGCTTGCATTTCCGAATACGGAAAGAAAGTACGGCTTCATCGCGGAGAAAACCTCGGGGTCAACCGGCGTCGCCGCGGCATAGTCAAGGTAGATGCGCCGCGGCGCGCGAGTGCGCCCTACGGTTATTTTTGCGTTCCTTTTTTTTATCACAGAGGCCATTGTAGCTTGCACGCCTTGTTTTACAAACTGTTTTGCAAAAATGCCGCTCTACGCTATACTCCTGCCATGTTTCTCTCTCGTATCGACCATGAAACCACAAACCGACAATTCAAAAGAACGCCCTCCTGTTGTGGTTGTCATGGGACACATCGACCACGGTAAATCCACGCTTCTCGATTACATCAGGAAAACGAATATCGTCGCGGAAGAAGCCGGAGGCATCACCCAGAGGCTTTCCGCGTACGAAGTCGAACACACGACAAAAGACGGAGCAAAAAAACGAATCACGTTCCTTGACACCCCCGGCCATGAGGCGTTCCAGTCAATGCGTTCTCGCGGCGCGCAAGTTGCCGACATTGCCATACTGGTTGTTTCCGCCGAAGACGGCGTAAAAGCGCAAACCATTGAGGCTCTCAAAACGATACGCGAAAGCTCAATCCCCTATCTGGTCGCCATCAACAAGATAGACAAGCCAAGCGCGGATGTTGAACGCGCGAAACGGGAACTCGTCGCACACGAGATATACCTTGAGGGCCAGGGCGGCACGATTCCGTGGGTTCCCATTTCCGCAAAAACAGGGGTCGGCGTCGACGAATTGCTCGATGTCGCGCTTCTCGCGGCGGAACTCGAAGAATTGCGCGGCAATCCGGAAATACAAGCCGAGGGTGTCGTCATTGAAGCCACTATTGATACGAAAAAAGGCGTTTCCGCGACGCTCATCATAAAAAACGGAACGCTCAAAAGCGGCGACTTCGTCATTGCGGGAAACGCGTTCGCGCCCGTGCGCATCATGGAAAATTTTCTTGGAAAAAACATCAAGCAGGCGTCGTTCTCAAGCCCCGTGCGCGTCATCGGCTTTTCGTCGGCTCCCGCGGTGGGAAGCTCGTTCAAGACCGTGGCGACAAAAAAAGAAGCCGAGGCACAAGTCGCTCTCGCGCTCCGGGAAAAAGCTTCCGTGGAACAAATTATTGAAGAGGTGGAAAATCAGATAACTCTCCCCGTCATCATCAAGGCGGACGCTCTCGGCGCGGTGGATGCCATCGAGCACGAACTCATGAAACTCCCGCAGGAGCGCGTGCGTATCCGTATCGTCCAGAGAGGCGTCGGCTCGATTTCGGAAGGAGACGCCAAGCTGGCAAGCGGCAGTTCAAACTCCATCATTCTCGGTTTTAATGTTGGGATTGACGCGCGCGCGAAAGAGGTTGCGGAGCGGAACGGCATCACGATCGCGATGTTTGACATCATTTACAAAATCCATGATTGGTTCGCGCAGGTAATTGCCGAGCGCGCGCCGAAGTTCAAAGGCGAGGAGGTGCTCGGCTCCGCAAAAATAATGAAAGTTTTCAGCGCTGCGAAGGGAGTGATGCTCCTCGGCGGCAAAGTCGAAAAAGGAAAACTTTCGGAGGGAGACCAGGTTCGCCTTGTGCGCCGCGAACTTGAAGTCGGGCGCGGGCACATCGTATCCCTTCAGCAAGGAAAAAGTTCCGTGCGAAAAGTGGAAGAAGGAAACGAGTTTGGCGCGCAAGTGAAAACCAATAGCGAACCGGCGCCCGGCGACACGATTGAATCCTTTATCGTTGTAGAAAAATAAGCTAGTATGGGAAATAGAATCGAACAGGCGGCGGAAGCACTGCGGCAAGCGGCCGCGATGTTTCTTGCACAGGAATCAAACCGCACATCGCTCATCACCGTGACGCGGGCAGTCGTCGCCGACACGCTCAAAAAAGCCACGATTTTTATGACGGTTCTGCCGGAGAAGGAAGAGGCATCGGCGCTTTCTTTTGTCAAACGAAAGCGAGGTGTATTCCGAAGTTACCTGCGGAAAAAACTTCAGCTCCGCCCCCTCCCCTTCATCGATTTTGAAATCGATAGAGGAGAAAAGATGCGTCAGCGGCTGGATGAGCTTGGGTTACAGAAATAAGGAGGCCACGGCGGGATGTGCGCCCGCGCATAACGGTTTTGCAGACCGTCGCGTTGCTGTCTTCGCCACGTGGCCATGTGTCTCGTATCTTAACATTTTCTGTACACAGCCAAAAGAGCCGCCTTTTAAACTCGGCATTAACTCCATAATTGCACTCATGGCCATTTCTTACGATATATCGTAAGATTACCAATATGCCGCACGTTTCAAAACGAAAAATCAGCAACGCCGCGAGAAAAGATCTTGATGGCCATCTTCTCTCTTTTTTGGATGAAGCAGATGCGCGCACGCGCCAACGAATATTCAAAGAGCTTCTGACAAAAACGGAACGGCTAATGATCGCAAAACGCCTTGCTATGATTATTCTTCTCGAAGAAGACAATTCTCTTTATCAGATAGAAAATACCCTCGCCGTCAGCCCATCAACAGCCGCTCGATTTTCTCAATCGCTGGATGGGGGTGCATACGAGCACACACGGACTTGGATCAAGCGCTATAAAGGCCTGCATCCGTTTCTTCGACTCCTTATTGACCTTGCGGCTACGCCTTTTGAAGCACGGAGAGAATCATTCGCCAAACGAATCAAAAGATATTAAAACGACTTGCTCCCCTGTCATTACCTTGCACGGGTTGCGTTCATTTAGGTCGTTTCTTACGATATATCGTAAGAACTACAGGTTACTGTTGCGAATGACATTTAGTTGACATACCATGGGACGGTATGAAAGTCATACTTTACATGGCCGTAACAACAGATGGCTTTATTGCTAAGAAATCCATTTTCGGATTGAGTTTTTATCTGGGAGAATCGAAAGCCGGAATCCCGCCATGGCGGGACGAGGCGAGGTCGCGAGTCCGCCCTTGGCGGAACTTGTAATTGATTCCCCCCCCCCTACCCCTCACATGGATATTGCTCTCATACGTTCCGGTCTCGGTATTGTCGCAGGAGTAC
>CAYHWH010000067.1:0-1697 GCA_964360325.1 uncultured Candidatus Saccharibacteria bacterium
TGCTATGCTCGGCTCGTCAGCCTGCGCAATGTCTATCAAAAACTATACCTGCGACGGGTTTCGTAATTCACCGTTGCTTACTTTTGAGCCTTCGCTCGTATCGGTAACGGTATATCCGCGCTCCAGAAGCTTTTGCCGGAGCAGGTCGGCGTCTTCAAAGCGGCGCTCTTTTCTTGCTTTTTCGCGCGCCTCCACCATGCGGTGAATGTCGTCAGGCATATTTTTTGATTCAATGACGGGAAGGGAAAACATTTTTTTCATTCGGGTGTTATTTTCGGACAACCCCAAGCCAAGCACCTTGTCGAACTCGAGAAAAAGCGAACGTTTATTTTTCGGCGCGACGGCACCGTCTTTGACGAGCTCCCAAAGGAGGGCGATGGCGCCGGGCGTGTCGAGGTCGTCATTGATGCGTTCGATAAATCTTTTTTTGTACGATTCGGCGGCGTCGGGCTGTGTTCCTGTTTTATTTTTTGAAAGTTCTTCGATGAAAAAACGATAGAGACGCGTAAGCGCCACTTGCGCGCCGACGAGCGCGTCCCACGTGAAGTTCATCGGGCTCCTGTAGTGGCTCGTGAGGAGAAGGTAACGGAACGCGAGGGGGGAGACGCCGTGCTCGACGATGCCGCGCAGGTACACCGTGTTGCCGAGGGACTTCGCAATTTTTCGTCCGTCAACCATGAGGTGCGCGTTGTGAAGCCAGTAGCGGGCGAAGGGTTTGCCCGTCGCTGATTCCGATTGGGCGATTTCATTGTTGTGGTGGATGGGAATGTGGTCGATGCCTCCTGTGTGCACGTCGAAAGATTTGCCGAGGTACTTCATGGACATCGCCGAGCACTCCAAGTGCCAGCCCGGGAAACCTTTTCCCCAGGGGCTTTCCCAGCCGATGTCGCCGCCGCTCAATTTCCAGAGCGCGAAGTCCGCCGGGTGGCGTTTCTCCGGATTCAGCGCGACCCGCGCTCCGGCGCGCAGAGCAACGGTGTCGATATTTCCGAGTTTTCCGTAGGAAGGGAAGCGGCCAGTATCGAAGTATACGCCGTCTTTTATTTTGTACGTGTACCCTTTTTCTTCGAGAGTGCGCAGAAGCGCGATTTGTTCCCGGATATGGTCGCTTGCTTTTGGAAACGCAAACGGAAGTCTGATGTTGAGCAACGGCAATTCTTCGATGAAGCTTTCGGCGTAGAAATCGCCGAGCGTTTTCATGTTGGCGAGCGTTTGCTCTTTGCCTTCGCGCCGCAAGGCCGCGACCATTTTATCTTCTCCCTCGTCCGGATCGCCTTCGTTTTCCCCAGTGAGGTGGCCGACATCGGTAATGTTGACGATTTGTTTGACCTTGTAGCTGTTGTACTCGAACATTCTTCGGAGCGTATCGGCAAAAACGTACGCGCGGTAATTGCCGATGTGCTGATAGCCGTAGACGGTCGGCCCGCAGTTGTACATGCTCACCTGCCGTTCCTTGAGCGGTTTAAACGGTTCCTTTTTTCCGGAAAGAGTATTGTGAAGCTGTATCGGTTCTGCGGGTACGGCGGGGCGCAGGGGGTGGAAAAAAGAAAAAAGATTCAACATACGGAAATTCTAAAGCCACTTCTTGTACTTGAAGAAGGCGAAGAGCGCGGCGGCGGCCGCAAACATCATGCCGACGACAATCCAAAAATCGTAGGGGCTTCCGGCGACGGGGTTGTTCGGAGTATTCATGCTGA
>CAYHWH010000067.1:1707-3163 GCA_964360325.1 uncultured Candidatus Saccharibacteria bacterium
CGTAAAAACGGAAATAATGGTGAGGATTTTCATGGTCTCGTTCTGTTTCGTGGAGACAAGCGAGTTGTTCGTTTCGCGGAGCTCCGCGATGGTGCCGGTGTATGCCTCAATGGTGTTTTCAATCCGGTTGTACTCGCCGATAATGGTGCGGATGTGGTAGCCGAACGGTTCTCCAAAAAATGAACGTCCTGCGCCCTCGAGCGACTCGAGCAGGAGTTGGTGATGCATGAGGGAATGTTTGAACGAGAGGAGCACTCTGCCGGTGCGGGATATCTCCACAACCATTTCCTGTTCCATGCCGCTGAAAATATGGTCTTCGATTTCGCGCAGGTAATCGTTGAGGTACTCGAGTTCGTGTTCCACGGAACGGTAGAGCTTGCGGAGTATGTGGCAGAAGAGATGCCCGGCGTGATCGCCGATGTCGTTCTCTTTAAGAATCGAATTGACTTCGAATACTTTTGAAAATTTATGAATGGGGTCGACGATGTCGTAGTGCGTCGTGATGAGGAATTTTTTTCCTATGACGAAATCAACTTCCTGGTCTTCTCTCCCTCCGTGGCTGTGGCGGGAGACAGGGAAGCGCAGGACGACGTAGAGCATGTCCTGATAGCGTTCCGCTTTCGGTTTCGCGGATGGAGTGAGGAGTTCCTCCGCGATGAGGGGATGGAGGTCGAACTCTTTCATCACCCGGCGGACCTCGTCTTTGCTCGGGGACTCAAGGTCAATCCACACCAGATCTTTGTAGTGATTGCGAGAGAGCATAGGGACGAAAAAAGTATACCCCACGCCACCTCCTATCACAAGAAGTCGCGCACACTATCGCGGGGTTTGCGCGGTGTTTGTTTGACCAAGGCTTTCGATTTTGCGATAATTGGCGGATATGAATTTTCAAAGAAGACAATTGCTCCTTTTCGCCGGGTTCGCGCTTCTCCTCGCTTCTTTCGGGGGAGGTTTTTTCTTCGGCAGCCACCGTCTTGGCGCGACGCTCGTCCCGCTTACCGCGGGAACGCCCATTGATGAAATACCTCCTTCGGGAATTGATATCGGACCGCTCTTTAAGGCGTGGTACGTGCTCGATGAAAAATTCGTGAGCGCAACGACCTCCGCGGAAACGGTAAACGGACAGGACAAGCTTTGGGGTGCCGTGAAAGGTCTCGCGGCTTCTTACGGAGATCCGTACACGGTCTTTTTTCCTCCGGCGGATAGCGAAGTGTTCCAGAGCCAGGTAGACGGAAATTTTGGCGGCATCGGCATTGAAATCGGCATCAAGAACGACACGCTCACGGTCATCGCGCCCCTGAAGGGAACGCCTGCGGAGCGGGCGGGTATTCTCGCCGGCGACAAGATACTGAAAATCGAAGAGAGAAGCACAGAGGGAATGTCTGTCGACAAAGCCGTCCAGATTATTCGCGGCCCGAAGGGAACCGCCATCGCTCTTACGCTCGTCCGCGAGGGA
>CAYHWH010000068.1:0-3128 GCA_964360325.1 uncultured Candidatus Saccharibacteria bacterium
GCGGGTATGGTTTAGTGGTAGAATGCGTCCTTGCCAAGGACGAGACGGGAGTTCGATTCTCCCTACCCGCACAAAGGATGTCCTTGAGTTTTTGACGTCCCAGGAAGATGTTGTCAAGAAGTCTTTCTATTGGGCCAAAATTGACAAAACTGTGGATAAATGTGTGAACATGTGTATTAAAAGACATTAATAAAAAACAAGCAATTTTTGTCCTTTTTGGTAAATATAGCCTTACAGAGGCATATTTTGAAAAAGACATGTATATTTTGTCCTTAACTCACCAATAAAGGTTTCACGTGAAACCAATGGGAATGTTACACGTGAAATGATGGGTCTTCACATAATCTGACGATACTGTTTCATGAGAAACAAATTAGGAGAGCTTGGCGAGGGTATTGCCGCAAAGTTTCTCATGAAACGCGGTTTTACTATTGTTACCAAGAACTATAGGAAAAAATGGGGTGAGATCGATGTTATCGCTCAAATTAATAAGAAAATCCATTTCGTGGAGGTTAAAACTGTTTCATGTGAAAACATAGACCTCATTTCACGTGAAACGGATGAATATCGGCCGGAAGAGAATGTCCATCCGAAGAAACTCCAACGTCTTGGAAGGACAATCCAGAGCTACTTGCTTGAGAGGTGTCCCGAAGACCAGGACTGGCAGTTTGATGTTATCGCTGTCTTTTTTGAGGAGAAAAAACGCAGAGCGAAAGTTCGTCTCATAGAGGATGTTGTCCTTTAGAACTTTATAAAGGACATTCTGCAAGAACGGAATTTAATGCTAGTATGTGCAGTATCCGGAGCGTAGTATCGGGATAGTATATAGTGCTTTGGGATGAATCTTTAGGTCGGGGCGTAGTACAGTGGTAGTATACGCGCTTTGGGAGCGCATGATCCGAGTTCGATTCTCGGCGCCCCGACCTAAGGATTTATCGGATGTGTTGAGCACATCCGTGGAATTTTCCAGAAGAAAATTACGAAAGCCATTGAAGTTAGCGTTGATGAATTTAATTAAATCTTTATGACGCGTACCCTAATGGTTCTCACCAATCAAAAAACGGTTGGTAATACAAATAAAATTGCTCGAAAGAGAGTCCACATATCAAGATTCGATCTTGATATGCCTTGATATGCAAGATAATAATAACAGGACGGTAGGACAGTTATTATTATCTTGAGTTTTTGAATTATTGACTTCCATGTTTGTCTTTGTATACTGGTGTCAGTAAAAACCTATACCTTGGTCCCGTGGAAATCTGCGGGGTTGGGCCAAAGTTGCAGGCCTTAGGCTTGCGGGGTGGCGACTGCGTACGTGGTCGCTCGGCTTCCTCCGTAATCATGGGATAACAGATGTCTCTAGGAGAGTCTGTGAAAGCGGCCTCAATTATTAATGAGGCACGTAAGGTGGCACCGCGGGAAACCCGCCCTTACCGCACAATTCGTATTGTGCAGTGAGGGCGGGTTTTGTATTGCGGAAAAAATCAACCACGAAAGAGGAGAAAAGCTATGTTCTATGTTCATGTATCAGGTCTTTCAAGGGCCCAAAGGGTAGGTGCTGCCGCTGCTATCAGGAAGGTGTTGGGGTTAGTGAGTTTCACTTGGGGTGAGGTGCTCGGGAAATGCGTTATCTTCATCAGCACTGACCGCGAGCCTAATGCAGTAGAGGTGGAAAGAAAAATTGTCGCCATCATGCAAGAACAAAACATCCCCTGTATCATCACGTGGGAGAAGCGCTCAGCGTCACGGGTGGGATGGGGAGGGTAAGCGGATGTCATCATAGGTGGTGGGAACCGCCGCACTAGCCGGGCCTTCGGGCTCGGCTTTATTTTTGCAAGAAATTTTGTTGTTAGCGATTTTGTAAAACAGAGATGAGTGTTTTTGTAAGCGTTGGAGCGACGGCGATACGAAAGTTTTGCGCCGTCTGCGCCACATCGCCCTCAAGAAGTTTTCCGATGGTGAGTCCCTGGCTTTGCGAGAGACTCCGATTGATGTGGGCGAGCGTGATTGCCCGCAAGTCGCGCGCGCCAGTTGTTTCCGCCTCCGTGCTGGTAACAACGAGAGAAATCAGTTTTCCTGTTGCCGTTTCAATAACCGCTCCGCCGGAGGAGCCTTTCTGCGCGACGGGCGAGCCACCGACGGAAACGAGGTCGGGCGTGTTTGTGCCGAACGTATAAATTCCTCCGATGGTTGTGAAACTTGAAACGGCATAGAGGTTTGTCTCAATCGAAAACGTGCCGAGAAATCCGGCAGGGTAGCCCGCAAGAAGCACGCTCTCGCCGATATTCTGTTCGCTCTGGTCGTCAATAGGAAGAAAAGGGAACTGCTCCGGAAGGGGAATTTCCGGTTTTATGTTGCCCGTGATGCGTAGAAAAGCATAATCGTTTTCTCCGGTGCCGGACGGATTTTGCTCCAGCAGGTCGCGCGCGTTTTCTGCAATCCACTCCGGAGGGATGAAGAGAATCTCCGCGGTGTAATTTGAACGCGCGGGGCTTCCCGTCCTGATGACGCACTGCACGTTTCCTGCCGTCGGATAATCCGCAAGGAGGAAGAATTGCGCGACGTGGGCGTTCGTCAGAATGATGCCGCGGGGGTCTATGACGACGCCGCTCCCGCTTATTGACTGCACGCCGGAGCCCGCCCGGCAGAGAATATTTACCACCGCCTGCCGCGCGCGGTCGTTGAGGCTTGCCGGCTCAACTGCCGGCTGTTCCGCGGCAGGAGCCGGCTGTCGTACAACTGGAGCTTCTTGCGCTTTTATCTCCGGCTTCTCCGCCGCAATGTCTTTTTTTGGCGTTATTTCCGTGTCCGCAACCTTCGGAAATGATGCGGGAACCGGCTTAAGCGGTGTTGGAACGAGAGGCACAACGAACGCCGGAGCCGTCTTTTGTTGGAGTGCGTGCGGCGGGGTGCCGAAACCGAAAAGGGAAAGCAGGCCCATAGCGCCGAGTCCCGCGTGGATGGCGATATTTTTGAAGAGCGCCAGAAATTCCATACAGTGAGAGTATACCCTCCCGCACTTTTGTATACAAAACTTTGAATTACAAAACTCTTGCTCGGCATACTGTTTCGAGGGTACGGATTTTTTGAAGCTTAAAAAATCCTGAAGTTTTCGCGCCGTCGCGCTC
>CAYHWH010000069.1:0-2985 GCA_964360325.1 uncultured Candidatus Saccharibacteria bacterium
GGTTGGCGCAGGGCTTCAATAACACGCCGGTCAAATTCCGGAAATTCATCCAGAAAAAGCACGCCGCGGTGCGCGAGCGTCACTTCGCCGGGGCGCGGGAACGTTCCTCCGCCAACAAGCGCGATGTAGGACGAGGTGTGGTGCGGCGCGCGGAACGGCGGATGCGTCACCAGAGTCTGTTCCAGGAGCCCGGCGACGGAGTGTATGCCGGTGACCTCGATCGCCTCGTCGAAAGAAAGCGGTGGCAGGATATGGGTGAACGCCCGCGCGAGCATGGTCTTTCCGGTGCCCGGCGGGCCGTAGAGCGCGATGTTGTGCCGTCCCGCCGCGGCGATTGCAAGACCGCGCTTCCCGCTTTCCTGTCCGCGGATGTCGTCAAAAAGAACCGCGCCTTCCGGCTCTTCGTACTCCAATTCGGTGCGCTCGGCGGGCGTGATTTTCTGCTGCGGCTCACCTCCCTCTTTTTCTTCCAAGTGTTCAAGCACTTCTTTCAGGTTGCGGACGGGGTACACCGCAAGACCCTCAACGAGGGCGGCCTCGCGCGCATTTTCTACGGGTACGAACACAGCTTTAAATCCTCTACGCTTCGCTTCAACGACAAGCGGAAGCATTCCCTGTATCGGGCGGAGTTTCCCGTCAAGAGAAAGTTCACCGAGGAAAAGTTTTTCTTCCGACTCAAACGCGATGTCGCCCGCGGCGAGCAGGTACGAGAGCGCGATGGCGAGGTCAAACAACGGCCCCTCTTTTTTGATGTCGGCGGGGGCGAGCGAGATGACGACTTTTTGGTTCTTGTTTTTTGGGGATTTGAATCCGCTGTTTTTTATCGCGGCCGAGACTCTGTCGCGCGACTCCTCCACCGCCTTATCCGGAAGTCCGACGATTGAAAACGAGTGCAGACCCCGCGAGAGGTCTGCTTCAACCGAGATAATGTGAGCCGAGAGGAGAACCGTCTGCGCGCTGTAGACTTTGGCGAACATTTTTATAGTGCGTATCGGATTTTTGCGCGTTGCGCGGCGGTGCGAATTTACGAAGCGTCTTTATTCATGTGCACCGTGCACGTTCCCGCCGCAGGGTTCGCTTCAAGACGTTCCTTGGTGATTTCCTGCCCGCCGACCTTGCAAATGCCGTAGGTTCCGGCTTCAATGCGTGCGAGCGCGGCTTTTACTTCACCATAGCGGATTTCAAGAGCGTTCAAAATACCGGCGTTTTCCTCTTCTGTCTCGTACGCGGTTGCCTCGTCAAAAGGGTCGGCGATGGTAACGTCCATTTCCGCGCCTTTCAGTTCCCAGTCGTCGGGGTTGCTCGGATTTTTGCGCGCGACGGTTTTCAGTTGCGTTTCAAGAAGCGCGAACTCCTCCTCCAGTTTCTTTTTAAAGTATGCGGTGTCGATGACCATAGCGGAATACTACCAGATGCGGATACCCGAAACAACACATTAAGGCAGGCGTGCGGCTCCGAGACGGCTGATAATTTCGGCGAAGGTGTACTCGTTCGTTGTTATGACGAGCGTGGCGTGGTCGACGAAGGAGTAGAGGAGCACAATCTCTCCGCCGCGACCGCGAAACACTCGGGCATCTTTATTCCGGAGCACCTTGTCTTCAAACGACGCGCTCGGGAGAATTGTTTCCGTCGACGTGGCAATCGGCTGGAGGTCCGCCCGCGTAAGCGCCGCGCCGAAGACGGGAGAGAGTTCCTTCTGGAGAGTGCTTTCCCATGCGAGCATGCCGGCGAATGTGTTTTCGTAGGAGAGCGTTTTGAAAATAAGGAAGGGCTGGTTCCCGTTGAAGACATGTACCCCGAAGAAAAACAGCGGTTCAAAAGAGCGCGCGAGAGAATCCGTCGCTTCTGCGCCGAGCATAGAGAGAAATGTTTGCGCCGAAATAAGTTTTGGAATACCGCCTTCCTCGGCCGTCAGGTAGTACTGTGCCATGGAGCCGAGCGTGAGCGAGGTTCCCCGTACGTTTGAGAGGAGAAGCGCCACGAGCTTGTCGCGGTCAAGCCTGTCCGCGGGGAGAGGCATCTTAGCCTCAACGGAAATAAAATTCGCCGGTTGAAGCGCGTCTATCGGCGTCTGGGAATGTTTTTCGTTTGAGTAAAACCACGCGATTCCGCTGGCAAAAAAAGCGAGCAGGAGAACGCCCGCGCTTCCTAATACAAGAAGCTTGTTTGCTCGACGCTCTTCCGGCGATTTTTCGTCTGCTTTGCCCGCGGTATTTCCCGCCGCGCGGCGTTCGGTTTCCGCCGCGGCGACGGTCGCGAGGGTTGCTCCTTGCTTTACCGCCCGAACGATGTCGTCTCGATATGTCCGCAGGGTCGGGATGTTCGGCTGAAGAATGGAAGGGGCTGGCGCGGGTTGTGCCGCGCTTTCCCCGGTCGCTTCCGCAGGTATTTTTGTTTCAGGTGCCGGTTCCACGTTTTTGAGCTACTTCTCTGGCGGCTTCTCTAGCGACTTCTTTCCCCGTTTAGCGGTGCAGGATCGAGACCTTTCCGCTTCGCGAAGTCAGGGTCAATTTGTTTGATGGAGAGATTTACGCGGCCTTTCTCGTCAATTTCTTTGATGACGACGCGCACGCGCTCGCCTTCTTTCAGCGCGTCGGTAACTTTGTTCACGCGAAACGGCGCGATTTCCGAAATGTGAACGAGCCCCTCGGCGTTCTTGCCGATGCGGACGAACGCGCCGAACTCCATGAGGCGGGTCACTTCCCCCTCAAACGTTTCTCCTGGCTTGTATTCGTGCGTGAGCTCTTCCAGCATCGCGAGCGCCTTGCCCGCGCTTCCGCCGATGCCGGTGATAAATATGGCGCCGTCTTCTTCAATGGTGATGTCGGCGACGCCGGTCTCGTCTCTAATGCCGTTTATGATTTTTCCTCCCGGCCCGATGATCGAGCCGATTTGGTCTTTGCGGACGCGCATCATGAGAATTTCCGGCGCTCGCGGCGAAATGGACGCGCGCGGAACCAGAAGCTCTTTCTCAATCGTATCGAG
>CAYHWH010000070.1:0-2907 GCA_964360325.1 uncultured Candidatus Saccharibacteria bacterium
GAAGCGCCACGCCGAAAGAGAAAATCACGGCACGAGGACGTGAACATGTTTCCGAGTGAAATTTCCCCACTCGGACCACAGGAGCCGCAAGCGGTGGGCGTGACCGCTTACGACCGGAGACAGGACGGTCCCTTCGGTAAAGGCAAGTTCAAAAGTGCGCCCGCCGAAGTCTTCGCTGAGACTCACGATGGTGAAGCCGCCGATGGCGGTTTCCTTCATGGTGACAGACGATTGGTCGTTGGGCACAAACGTTCCGATCTTCACCGGCACGTTGACACCCGCCGCTTGCGCGTACGAGTCGCCGCTGCGAAGCCATTCCGGTTTGCAGATGCGTGCCGCGGCGTCCCAGGTCTTTGCCCAGCTCGAGCGGCACAGGAGTTCGTTTCCGAAGTCGCGTGACACGCGATTTTCGGCATCGAACCCCGAGGATTTTTTCGTCTCCTCGATGCGCCGGGTGATGCGCTCCTTCAAATCCCTAGGGAGAGTCCTCAGGGACCAGACGTGAATGACCACCGATCGTGTGCTCGGCGCTGCCGAAGTCGGTCCAGCTATGACCGGACCTGACGAATTCTTAACTGGCTCAGCACCCAACGCACGCTTGGCGAAAACTTTCTTGGGCGCTTCCTCCTTCGTGATGGTTCCGGCCTGCGCCATGGGCGCGGACAGAAGAGCAGTCATGATTGCAACCGCCAGCCACAGACAACTTTTCTTGGTCATCGTCGGACTCCTTTTGTTTTGTGGTGAAATTTGACAGAACCGTTTGCCGCTTAGAAGCAAACAAAACCTGTCACCTTGTTATCATACAATATGTAAAAAGTCAAGTTTTTTTCGTATAAAAAAAGCCCGGGTCGGGAATCGTGCATTGCCCTCATGGCTTTGCACAATTCCCAAACCCGGACCTGTGATTGGACGCTTCTGCCCTACTTTGCGGGCTTGGCGTCTTCGTAGAACTTGCCGTCGGCGACGGCAGGCGCGGCCCGTTGGTCACGAATGACCGTTCGGTCGCCCTTCGGGGCCTTCGGCTTTTGCTTCTTCTCGGCAACCGGAGTCGCCGGAGCCGGAGCGATCGCGGTGGGAGTCGTAACCGTCACGACGTTGCTGTTGTCGATGAACGGCTTCTGGCAGGCCGCCACCGTGGCGAGAAGGACCAGGGCGGCGAAAACCGCGCTGACCCGGGTGATGCTCATGGGCATCGGACCGTCTCCTTGTTGCTGGTTGCGGGAACTTCGGCTTTGGCCGCCGAAGCGAGCGCCGCCAACTTCGGCGGAGCTTGAAGTATCGGCTTGCCGTCCAAGAAATCATCGATACGCGAGGAGGATACGTGAAACGCCTCCAGAGCGCGACGGAGATTCTTGTGCGGCACGTTTGTCAACTCCGGTGCCAAGGTAACCGACACGGTGCCGACCAAACGAGTCGGATCCGACTGGGTGTATGCCCCGCCGAGGTCCACGCCCATCAGCGTGTAGCTCGTCCCGCCGCCGTACTCGGCGACGATGTAGAGCTTCGCTGTCGGCTTTTCTTGAATCCCGCCGAAAGTCCCCACGACCATCGCGGATTTGACCGGAATGAGATTCCCGTTCGCGTCCACGATGTCGTAACTGCCTTCAAGCGGTTTGAACCTGACGATGACCGGCAAGCCGCCGATGCCGTTTTGGTTCAACAACCCGCCGTCGACCAACGAGTTTGTCGACTTGATTGCATTAGTGAGCGAAACGACCTTGCCGTCGAGCGTCACGAAAGGCGCCGAACCGGCGACCCCTTCATTCCACTTCCCGCTGACCGGATCAAGATACCGGTTGATGCGCTCCGTCAAGCAAGAAATTGCTTTTCGGAACGCTGGCTTCTCGGTCTCCATGTAGCCGATCCCCTCGGTCAGCTCCCCGTATCCATGGCTGTAGTGGGTTGCCGAAACGAGTAAATCGATGAGCTTCCGCCGAACGGCGACGATATCAGCGCCATCGTCGAGACCGGACTGCGAAAACTTCGTGCCGAGGAAGAGAACGTCGACGTCGAAAATCGTCGGAACGTAGACTCCTTTCCCCTGCTGGGGTTTTGGCATCGGGAGCATCCCGCCTTCGAATACCGAGGAGGGTTCCGCGAACACCGGGCCCGAACTCAGCACGAAGCCGAGTGCAAGCGCGACGAGACCCGAAAGAAACCGGGCCGTAAAGCCCTTTCCCTTTCGGCAGAAATTCCCCGCGGGTGCGGGGTCGGCGTTGGGGCAACGCATGGTGAGTGTCCTCCGTTGTTGCCGTTGAAAAAACGTACTCTGTACTTATTGACGCATAGTCAAAGCTAATCGGAAGTCAATCATATCCTCCGCAAAACGTCAAGATTAACGCGGAAGCGGAGAACTTCTCACAAAATCGGCTTCAACCACAAAGCGCTGGGATTTCGCGCCAAACGAGTCGCACGTGGAGAGTACGAGCTTCGCGCCTTTTCCTCCGCTTAGGTCAACGAGTGCGCTTTCCGCATCCACAAGCAGTACCGATGTCACGCGATAGGCGTAGTCGCTCGTTGCCGAATACACATGGATTTCATCGCCTACGGAAAGTTTTTGGATATTATTGAATGTCCGGTACGCCGGATTGCGGACAATTTTCAAAAAACTGCTGTGCGCGAAAAGATAAACGGTTCCGTCTTCGTTGAGCTCTGCAGAACCGGGGTAGCGGACTGCGCCGGAGAGAAGCCCTTTATCGAGTGTTTCAATATCACTCTCCGCGGGATTTGAAATGGACGCATCAACGCCAATCGCGCCGATAACAATACGGCCCGGAAATTCCGGTCCGACGTTTGCCGGCAGCGCCGGCGAGATGGAGACGGCATTCCCCGTATCTCCCGCGCTCTCAACCCGGAAAGGAGCAAAGCCAAACCAAAACAGAACCACAAAAGACGCTGCAAAAACAA
>CAYHWH010000071.1:0-2881 GCA_964360325.1 uncultured Candidatus Saccharibacteria bacterium
GAAGTGCTCTATACGTGGAAGGGAAATGCGCTTGAAGCGGCGACGAGCAATTTTTTTATCGTCCGAAACGGCGTTCTCGTAACGCCGCTCCAGAACGTTCTCCACGGCATCACGCGCAAGGCGGTCATCGAGTGCGCCAAGCCGCATTTTAAAATAGAGGAGCGGGACATTGCCGTTGAAGAAATATTTTCGGCCGATGAAGCCTTTATCACTTCAAGTTTCAAGGAAATCGTGCCGATTGTGCAGATTGACGGGAAGCCTATAGGAGAAGGGAAGGTTGGACCGGTAGCCCCGCACATACTCGCGCTTTTCAGGGAATTTGCCGCCGCGCACAGCGCGCTTGCCGCAGACACTCTGCGCGCTCACGCTCACGCGCGTTAGCGCACTTCAAAGAATAAAAGCGGGTGGGCACGTGCTACTATTACGTTTCTTCTTTTCACCGTGGATGCCTCACAGACAGCCCATCTTTTAGACCTTTTCGCCCGCTACGGATACGTTGCGCTCCTTCCGCTTTCGATTACGACCGGCCCGCTTGTCGCGGTGCTCGCGGGCATTGTGGTTTCCCTCGGTTCGTGGAACTGGTTCGTTGCGTTTGTCATGCTCATGCTTGCCGACATCACCGGCGACGCGCTCTACTACGCGCTGGGGCGTCTGGGACGGACCGATACGGTTTCCCGCTGGTGGAATTATCTGCACCTTTCGGAGAAGAAACTGGCTCCTTTTGAACGAAAGTTCCACGAACACGACTGGAAACTTCTTTTTTTCGCGAAAACGCAAATCATCGGCTCTGTCATACTCGTCGCCGCGGGCGTCGCGAAAATGCCGTTCGGCAAATATATTTTGTACAACATTGTCGGCTCGCTCCCGAAAGTTGCGCTCTTTGAGTGGGTTGGTTTCTACGCGGGGAATGTCGTGGTGAGCAAGGGCAGCGTATTTTTCGACGTTCTCGCGCTCGGGTCTCTCGCGCTGTGCGCCTTTGCCGTTCTCTTGTTCGGTTCGCGGTGGAAGCGGATATTTACAGAAGAAAAACCGTCCATATGAAAAAACTGCTCATTGTCACCGATGCGTGGACTCCGCAAATAAACGGCGTCGTAACTGTATTCAACGCCATTATTCCGCTCCTTGAAAAGCGCGGCGTTTCGGTTTCGGTCGCGCACCCGGGGCTTTTTCGCATGATTCCGTTCCCGCTCTACCCGGAAGTGCCGATGGTCCTTCTTCCGGATGCAAAGATGGAGGAAATTTTTGAAGCCGAGCGTCCGGACTACGTGCACATCGCGACCGAATGGACACTCGGCGCGAGCGCCCGCTCGCTGTGCCTGCGCGAAAATATTCCATTCACCACTTCTTACCATACGAATCTCGCCGGTTTCATTCCGCATTATCTCAAAATCGGCATTGGTGCCACGACCGCCGCCGCGTATCGCTATATGCGCTGGTTTCACAACGCGGGTCTTGCGACGATGGTAAGTTCCCCGAGTGTTCGGGCGGAACTGCGAAAACGCGGCTTCAAGAACGTTATTCCTTGGCCGTTCGGAGTTGATACGAATTTCTTTGCCAGAAACGATCGTCTTTCCGCAAGTATCGCGCTCAAAAAGCCCGTGTTCATTTATTTTGGTCGGCTTGCCCGGGAAAAAAAAGTGGAGGAGTTTCTTGGTCTGGATTTGCCGGGGACGAAACTTGTTATCGGCGATGGCCCCTACCGCGCAACACTCGAAAAGAAATACCCGGAGGCGAAGTTTGTCGGCTACAAGCGCGGGGAAGAGCTGGTGGACTGGCTCTCGCTCGCCGACGTACTTATGTTTCCGTCGCGGACGGAAACATTCGGCCTCGTCATTGTCGAAGCTCTTTCCTGCGGGATTCCGGTCGCGGCGCACAATGTCACGGGTCCGAAAGATATCATCACGCACGGCGTTGATGGGTTCCTCGGTGAAGATTTGCGCGAAGCCGCGCTCGCGTGTCTTTCGCTTTCGAGGCAAAAGTGCCGCGAGAAAGCACTCATGTTTTCATGGGAGCACTCCGCCGATTTATTTCTCCGCGGCATTGAATGTTATTCAAAAATTCCTCCCCATTAAGTCCTGTTATTTCTGAAGCGATGCGAGTATGTCGGGGTCGCGAACGTCGGCCCACGTTCCTTCTATGGAAAGGCCGGCGAGGCGGTGTCCTTTTTTCACGCATTCTTGTATGGCGTCTGTCAGCTCGTATTCTCCGCGGAGAGAGGCTTTTAATTTTTCTATGAACTCGAATATCGCCGGAGAAAAAATGCCGACAGCGGCGTTGTACCAGAGCGGTTCGCCTTCCCGTATCCAACCCTCCTTTTTCAGCCGTTCAATTTCCTCGTCGCTCGGTTTTTCAACGAGGTTTGCGAGAACGAACTCTTTGTCGAAAAAAAACAGCCCTCCTTTGCGCACGTCCTCGCCTTTCCGCACCGCGACGACGCCGGAGAAAGCACCATCGGAAAATCGCTCTATGAGCCGCGCGTACGTTTCCGGGTCAACGAGAATGTCTCCGTACGCAAGGAGGAATGAGTCGTTCCCGACGAATGATTTCGCAAGCGCGGCCGCTTTTGCCGTGCCGTTTTGCGTTTCCTGCCGCACGTAGGAGAGGGAAACGCCGAACTTCGCGCCGTCGCCGAAATAGTTTTCAATCGCCTCGGCATGCCAGCCAGTCACGATGCAGATGTCGTTAATTCCCGCGGCCCGTACTCCTTCAACAATGTGCTCCAGTACGGGCTTCCCGCGGACGGGAAGCATCGGTTTCGGAATGTTGCTGGTCAGCTCGCGCATGCGTGTCCCTTTTCCTGCGGCAAGAATGACGGCTTTCATAGATTTCCGTATGGTAAACGCATCCTTGCGCCGGCGCAAGGATGCGATTTCCGTTCCGC
>CAYHWH010000072.1:0-2879 GCA_964360325.1 uncultured Candidatus Saccharibacteria bacterium
GCCTAAGGAACAGCCGTTCCGCTTCCGTAAGTATAAATCAATGGTTGATGAGGCCCTCCGCGACCCGATTTCGGTCACCATGCTCGCCATTGACGGGAAAGGGCTCATGGAAGCCCTCAGAGAGAATCCGGGGCGG
The DNA here is from genome assembly GCA_964360325.1 of uncultured Candidatus Saccharibacteria bacterium. Taxonomy (GTDB): domain Bacteria; phylum Patescibacteriota; class Minisyncoccia; order Phycocordibacterales; family SBAW01; genus CAYHWH01. The sequence goes on from CAYHWH010000072.1 coordinate 137, forward strand.
CGCATCGGCTGGATTCTTCACGCGCTTCTTGAAGAAGTACTTGAGGACCCTTCAAAAAACACGCTTGAACACCTGACCACAAGTGCTAAAAAAATGGCTGTGTTGAGCGATAAAAATCTACAGGCACTCGGAGAGCAGGGGAAGGAGAAAAAGGCCGTCGCTGAAGAGGAGCAAATCAAAGAAATACGAAGCAAACATTGGGTTTCCTAATGGTTTCCTAAAATAGCCCAGAATCTCCGAGGTTAAACCTCGGAGATTCTTTTGGTTCAACTTTTCACCGGACAAAATAAAATCGCCCGAAGGCTCGAATTGTGGAGATGTGCTCGGGCCTCGAGCGATTTTGCGGAAGGGGTCGTCCAGGCCTTCATTCATCAATTCTATAGCATACCTTGAAAAGAAAAAGTGGAAGGTGCGTATGGAACTGCAAATACAGGGAGTAACACCCTGTGCCGCCTGAGCAGAAACACCCAGCCGTAGTTTTGGTTCCTCAAGTGTAGAGAGAAACCGAAATTACGACTGGCCGCCTCACGCCGCAAGACAACAAGAATCTAGATGACCCTTCACAAATAAGTGGTTGAACCACGTGAAGGTACTATGGAAGGTGCAAGTCGACGTTCCTGAAAACAAGTATGTGTCCTTTATAGGAGCACGTAAAGGACATACCTGTGGATAAGTTTTGTCCTTTACTTTAATAGGACAAGCTCTATCCCTATAGGACAGTGGTCGGAGCCGTAAATGTCCGGCAAAATAAAAGCTTTTTTGATTTTCGGCATGAGGCGCTTGCTTGCGAAAAAGTAGTCTATGCGCCAGCCCACGTTGCGCTCTCTGGCATTTGCAAAGTGGCTCCACCACGTATAGTGGCCACCTCCCTTGGTGAAGTGCCGGAAGGTGTCAACAAAACCGGCGTCAATAATCGCATCTATGCCCGCGCGCTCTTCTTTTGTGTAGCCGTGTCCGCCCTCATTTTCCTTTGGATGCGCCAAATCCTCCGGCGCGTGCGCCACGTTGAGGTCCCCGCAGAAAATAACCGGCTTCTTTTTGTCCAACTCTTTGCAGTAGGCGAGAAATGCCGGGTCCCAGTGTTTGTGGCGAAGAGAGAGTCTGCTTAAATCATCTTTCGCGTTCGGCGTGTAGACGTTCACGAGGAAAAAATCTTTAAATTCTGAGGTCGTAACGCGTCCCTCCTTGTTCGGGTCACCGTAGCGGTCTTTCGCGAGCTTGAATTTCTTGACGATGCGCTCCGGCAGGCCGAGCGAGATGTTCAAAGGTTTCGTTGTGCTGAAAATCGCCGTCCCGGCATAGCCCTTTTTCTCGGCGGAGTTCCAGTATTCCTCGTAGTCGGGGAGGTCAACCTCCGACTGGTGCTGGTGCGCTTTGGTTTCCTGCAAGCACAGCGCGTCCGGCTTTATTTTTTCAATAAAGGGGACAAGAAGTCCTTTGCGATGCACCGCCCGCAGGCCGTTTACGTTCCAGGAGATGAGTTTCATGCATTCATTGTAACAGCGGGAAAGAAAAAATAGAAAACCGCGGAAATCTGACAATGCGTCATCCTGTAATTATTACGATATATCGTAATAATGCTCTTTGGGAGCTTTTTATTTCCATCACCGTTGCTTGCCGTGGAATTTCCGATGCACGTCGCGCAGGTGCTTGTCGGTGACGTGTGTGTAAATTTGCGTCGTCGTAATGTTCGCGTGCCCTAAAAGCGCCTGCACGCTTCGCAAATCGGCTCCGTTTGAGAGAAGGTCTGTCGCGAAGCTGTGGCGAATAATGTGCGGGGTTACTTTTTTTGAAATACCTGCCTTGATGGCGTGATGTTTGACGATACGCTCCACCGAACGGGGAGTGAGGCGGAGCGATTCTTTTTTCGAGACCCCGGGATCGACTTGCACAAACAGCGCGTCGTCTATATCAACCGGCTTATCAAGGTACGCTTTCACCGCGTGTTTTGCGGAAGGGGAGAGAATGACGACGCGGACTTTTTCTCCTTTCCCGCGCACGGAAAATTCGTCTTTTGAAAGGTCAAGGTCGCGCGAGAGGGAACAGAGCTCGGAGACGCGCAGGCCCGTGGAGAAGAAAAGCTCCAGCATCGCCCTGTCGCGCAGATTCTTCACGTCGCTTCCGGAGGGCGCCTTGAGCAGACGCCCCAGCTCGCCGCTTGAGATGAGGTCAAGCGAGCGCTCGGAGACCTTCGCAAGCTCAATGCGCTCCGGCGACAGAGAATCAATCTCGCGCTTGCGCAGGTATTTCAGAAACGCGCGGAGTGCGATGAGGTAGTAGTTCTGCGTCTTTTTTTTGAGCGTTTCCTGTGCGCCGCCCTCTTTCTTTCCGGCATCCTGCCTGTTGAGCCAGAGGCGATACTCGCGGATGAGGTTGTCTTTGATATCTTTCGGCGATGTGATTTTCGCAAATCCAAGAAAACGCGAGAGATAGCGGTCGTAGTTTTCAATAGTCTTCAGCGACCGCCCCTTTTCAATCTCCAAGTGCTCCAAAAACTGCCGTTTGAGTTCCTCAAGGTTCATTGGTAGGGAGTATACCAGAGTGTCGCACAATATACGCCGACATCGCGCGAAACCTTGCAAAAAAGCCATGAATATGCTATTCTTTTGCCATGCTTACGAAGCGAAAAAAGGGCGGCGTTATCAAGGAAACACAGCGACACGAGAAGGATACCGGCTCGCCGGAAGTCCAAGTTTCCATCCTCACCAAGCGTATTGCGGAGCTGACGTCCCATTTGCATAAA
>CAYHWH010000073.1:0-2878 GCA_964360325.1 uncultured Candidatus Saccharibacteria bacterium
AAATCATCGACAAGGTGAACTACTTCCAGGACCAGCACAAGAACGCGATTGACCGGCTCACGGCCATCATTCAGTCTTCCCAGAAACTCGGCATCGCCGTGCTCGCGCTGTTTATCATTACCTCGGTTCTCATTACGTTCAACACCATACGGCTCGTCATTTACACGGCGCGCGAAGAAATTTCCGTGATGCGGCTCGTCGGCGCGTCCAATATGTACATCCGCGGGCCGTTCGTCTTCGGGGGTCTCTTCTACGGATTTCTCTCCGCGGTGATGGCGCTCATCCTCTTCTATCCGCTCACCCTGTGGCTCGGTCCGATAACGGAAAATTTCTTCGGCGGGGTGAACATCTTTCGCTACTACGTCGAGAACTTCGCGTTCGTGTTTCTGGTGATTATGGGCTCGGGCCTCTTCCTCGGCGCCGTGTCTTCATACTTGGCGGTCAGGCGGTATTTGAAGATATAACCGGAACGATTGCGCGCATACTCTCGTTATGGAAAAGAAAAAGCGTAAATTTGTTTTCGTGGTGGGCGGGGTAATGTCGGGCGTCGGCAAAGGCATCGCCTCTTCTTCCATAGGCACGATTCTGCAGGGAAGGGGTTTCCGCGTGACCGCGATTAAGATCGACCCGTACATCAACGTCGACGCGGGCACCATGAATCCGACCGAGCACGGCGAGGTGTTTGTGCTTGCGGACGGCCTTGAGACCGATCAGGACATGGGCAACTACGAGCGTTTTCTCAACACGACCCTTGAAAGAGGCAACTACATGACCACGGGAAGCGTGTACCTGTCGGTCATCAAAAAAGAGCGCAATCTTGGGTATAAAGGGAAGAATGTGCAAGTGGTTCCGGACATTCCCCTTGAGGTCATCAGCCGCATCAAGCTCGCGGCGGATAAGGAAGACGCGGACGTGACCACTGTTGAAATCGGCGGGACCGTCGGCGAGTACGAAAACATTCTGTTTCTCGAAGCGGTGCGCATGATGAAACTCGAAGCTCCCGCGGATGTCGCTGTGGCGCTCGTGTCGTACCTTCCCGTTCCCGGTTCGATTGGAGAAATGAAAACGAAGCCGACCCAGCACGCCTCTCGCACCTTAAACAGCGCGGGCGTTTTTGCGGACGTGATTCTCGCCCGCGCGCCCGTGCCGCTCGACGAGAAGCGCAAGGAAAAAATAGCGACGTTCTGCAACGTGAGGAAAGACCGCGTTATCTCCGCTCCCGATGTCGAGTCAATTTACGACGTGCCGCTCAATTTTGAGAAGGACAACTTAAGCGGCATTCTCTGCGACGTGCTTTCGCTGAAGCCGAAAAAAAATCCGGCGGGTCTCCGCGCGTGGAAATCGTTCGTTGCAACGACGAAGCATTCGAAAGGAGAAGTGAAAATCGCGATTGCGGGAAAATATTTCAAGTCGGGCGAGTTTATTCTCTCCGACGTGTACATCTCGGTCATTGAGGCTCTCAAATTTTCTTCCTACGCCGCGGGAGTAAAGCCGACGATTGAATACCTCAACACGAAAGACTTCGAGGGTCCGAAAGCGAATCTTTCGGTGCTCGACGGCTACGACGGAATTATCGTGCCCGGAGGCTTCGGCGAAACGGGTATTGAAGGAAAGATACGCGTCATTGAGTACGCGCGGACTCGCAAAATTCCGTACTTCGGGCTCTGCTACGGCATGCAGTTGATGACCGTGGAGTACGCGCGAAACGCGGCGGGCCTTGCGGGGGCAAACACCACCGAAATCGACCCGAACACAAAGCACCCGATTATTGCGATTCTCCCCGAGCAGGCGGAGAAGCTCGCGAAGCGCGAGTACGGAGGCACGATGCGCCTCGGCACGTATCCCTGCAAACTTCAAAGCGGCACCATTGCTCGCGATGCCTACGGCGTGGAAAAGATTGATGAGCGGCATCGCCACCGCTACGAGGTGAATCCCGCGTACGTCGCAAAGCTCGCGGAAGCGGGTCTCGTGTTCTCCGGCGTTTCTCCCGACCAAAGACTCATGGAAATCGCGGAGTTGCCGCGAAACGTCCATCCGTTCTTCCTCGGCACGCAGTTTCATCCGGAACTGCAGGCGCGTCCGCTTGCCCCGCACCCGCTGTTTACGCGCTTTATTCAGGCATCTCTCGCGCGCCGCAACAAAAAATAATATGGGAGAAGGATTCAAAGGAATGGGGTATCCCGCTCCGCAGGAGAAGGGAATGTCCGAAAAAGAGGTAACACCCGAGCAATTCAAAGAGATTGTCGAGAGCATCTCTTTTTTGGAGGAAGGCATGAGGGATACTGTCGGAGACGCCGGTGGTATCCGAAATGAAAAAAAACTTATTGAACTGGCTCGAGTGTGGATGCAGCTCAAAACATTGTCGGGTGAGGCAAATTCTCTGCTTGATGAGAAAAAGCCGGAACAGGCGACCCTGCGCGATATAGAAGAGCAATACACGCTTCTGCGAAAAGCGATACAGGAACTGTTACCGGAACTTTTCAAACTGAAGCCGAGCCAATCAAAAATGGTACACTAGCGCGTTGAGTTTGAAGCGATTTTGGTGTATTTTGTGGGGACGCTTACCGAAGCGTTTTTCTTTTGCCGCCTCGCCCGTGGTGGGCGAGGCGGGACAGAAAAATTTTGCCGGGTCGTCTGCCTCCTGCGTGTGCAGGCACGGCGCAGGCAGGGCTAATGTTGACGAGTGGAGACGAGGAAATACTGAGGCCATCAGGTCGTAGATCCTGAGTAGTAACGAAGGGCCGTAGACTCTGAGGAGTCCACGACGAATGAGCCGAATGTAGTAGAATAAATAAATTGCGGGATCTGCTAATGGTAGGCACCCTGACTCTGAATCAGGTAATCTTGGTTCGAATCCAAGTCCCGCAGCAGTGCGCAG
>CAYHWH010000074.1:0-2855 GCA_964360325.1 uncultured Candidatus Saccharibacteria bacterium
CCCGGAGGGGCGTACGGTGGCGGGGGGCGCGGTAAGGGGGGCTCCCCGCGACCCCACGTTCTTTGAAACTAAATCTCCAAAGAACGCAGTTCCAGGCGGCCTATCCGCTGGGAGGGGAATGGCCTTAGCCAAGAACATGCTCCATGTTGATACTACCTTTTCGGAAACCTTTGTCAAATCAGAAACCGCGTGTTCCTCTACCAATCCAGCTGCCCGCCGACCTGGTACTCGGTGACTCTGGTCTCGAAGAAATTCTTCTCCTTGGAGAGGTCAATCGCCTCGCTCATCCATGGGAACGGATTCGGCGTGTTGAACTGGGGAGGAAGACCGATGCGCACAAGACGCCTGTCGGCGATGTGCTCAATGTAATGCTTGAAGCCCTCCGCGTTCATGCCGAAGATGCCTTTCGGGAACACCTCCTGCGCGAACGTGTACTCAAGAATGGTTGCCTTGCGGACGAGGCCGACAATGTGGTTCTGGAACTCTTTGGTCCAGAGCTCCGGCTGTTCTTCCTTAATGGTGTTGATTATTTCGACGCCGAAATTCAAATGCATGGACTCGTCGCGCATGATGTACTGGATCTGTTCCGCGGAACCCATCAGTTTGTGCTGGCGTTGGAAGCCGAACATGACCGCAAAGGACGAGTAGAAGAAAATTCCTTCGAATATGAGTGAAAAGACTATCCAATTCTCAAGAAATTTCTGGTCGTTTTCCAGGGTGCCTGTTTTGAAATCCGCGTCGAAGATTCCCTCGTTGAAGCCGAGAATGAAATTGTCTTTGTTGTAGATTGCCTCAACTTCGCGGTACATATTGAAGATTTTCCCTTGGTCAAGGCCGAGCGACTCCACGATGTATTGATACGAATGGGTGTGAATCGCTTCCTCATAGCCCTGGCGCAGGAGGTACATGCGCACTTCCGGCGAGGTCACGTGCTTATAGAAGGCGATGACGACATTGTTTGCCGCGATGGAGTCTCCCGTCGTGAAAAAACCAAGCACGGTTTCAAAGGCGCTGCGCTCGTCGGAAGAGAGAAGCGTCGGCGACTTCCACTGCTCAATGTCGAGCTGCATGCTGATTTCGGTAGGGAGCCAGTGGTTGGCGTTTGCGGTGTTGTAGAACTCCCACGCGAACTTGTGCTTCATCGGGTAGAGCTGCATCACGTCGGCATCCGCGCCGTTGATGATGCGGCGTTTGTTCATGTCGACTCGTTCCGATGTTCGTCTGATGGGCATAGAATAGTCTGCAAGGTTTATAAAGTCAGCGAATTCTATAAGATGGAAACGGGGGTTCGGGGGTGTTTTTTTGATTTTTGCTTTGCTTTACGGGCCTTATGGACTTTCGACTTTTAAACTTCTACTCGCACGCTTCGCAGACAGCATCGCCGACTTTCGTGATGTTGTATTTTGGTTTCTCCGCGACGGCGACTTTCTCCTGTATGTTTCCCGTCTGAATCGGTGACGGTTCGAGTGCGCTTATTTTCCCGGCAGAAGCGGAATCGGAGATGTCAACGGTTACATTTTCCGGAACTCTGGTGTGCGAGACGGCCGCAACCGGAGTGCTCTCGTTTGTGCGGGTATGCGTTGAACCGAACTCGCTTGCGTTCACGGTTGATTTCTCCACTTGGGAGGCTGCCATGGTGCGCAGATAATACGTCGTCTTCAATCCGAGGCTCCACGCGTAGAAATACGTGTCCGAGAGCTGTTTGCCGGACTGGCTCCTGAAGAATATGTTCAGCGACTGGCTTTGGTCGATCCACTTTCCGCGCCACGCGGCGGATTTGATGAGCCACTGCGAGTCAATTTCAAAGGTTTCCTTGTAGCGGGCGCGTACGGCTTCGGGGATTTCAGGAATCGCCGCAATGCTGCCGTCGTGGTATTTAATTTTGGCGAGCATGTCTTCATCCCAGAGATTGAGCTCTTTAAGTTCGTCAATGAGGAACGGATTGACGACGGTAAAGTCGCCGCTGATGTTTGATTTGACGTAGATGTTTTTGTAGATGGGCTCTATCGAAGGTACCGCGCCAGAGATGTTGCTGATGGTGGCGGTCGGCGCGATGGCCATCGTATTTGAATTTCGCATGCCGTAGGCCTTGATGCTCTCGCGGACGGTATCCCACTTCAGACGCGTTGTCCGCGGGACGGAAATTGCCTCGCCGCGTTCCGCTTCAAGGAGAGCGAGGGTGTCAACAGGCAGAATGCCGCGGTCCCACTTTGAACCCTTGAATGTTTCGTAAGCGCCGCGTTCTTTCGCGAGGCGGGATGAGCCGAGGATGGCGTAGTACGAAACGATTTCCATGCTTCGGTCTGCGAAATCGACGCACTGTTCGGAATCGAACGGGATGCCGAGCTGGTAGAGCGCGTCCTGGAATCCCATGATGCCGATACCGACGGGACGGTGTCGCATATTTGCGTTTTTCGCTTCAATGGTCGGGTAGAAGTTGAGGTCGATGACGTTGTCGAGCATGCGCATGGCGATGGTGACCGTCCGCCCGATTTTCTCGCCGTCAAACGCTCCCTCTTTAATGTGTCGTGCGAAATTCACCGAGCCGATATTGCAGACGGCGGTTTCATCGGCTGAATTGTTGAGCGTAATTTCGGTGCAGAGGTTGCTGTTGTGGATGACGCCGGCGTGGTCTTGCGGAGAACGGATATTGGAAGGGTCTTTCCACGTGATCCACGGATGGCCGGTTTCGAAGAGCATGGTGAGCATCTTTTTCCACACATCGCGCGCCTGGACGCGCTTGAAGAGGCGGATTTTTCCTTCCTGCGCGAGTTTTTCGTAGCGGACGTACGCCTCGTCGAACTTTTTGCCGTAGAGGTGGTGGAGGTCGGGAGTCTCGTCCGGCGAGACAATCA
>CAYHWH010000075.1:0-2851 GCA_964360325.1 uncultured Candidatus Saccharibacteria bacterium
GTTCGCGTGATCCGAGTTCGATTCTCGGCACCCCGACACAGCAGATAATCAGATGTAAGGGGTACATCTGCGGAAATTCCCATCAGGAATTTGTGTGATCCGAGTTCTCCGCCAGCTGGCGCCGCGCCTGCCGGCGGGCAGGGATCGGCACCCCGACTGAATGAAGATGAAGGAGGTACTGAGCGCAGTAGCGCGAATGTGCCCGACACAGTAGATAATCAGATGTATCGCCTGTATTCGGTGTGCATAAAGGGCTCATAGTAAAGTGGTATTACGCGGCATTCGCATTGCCGAGTCCCGGGTTCGATTCCCGGTGAGTCCACAACGTATTTTGCCCAGTGTTCATAGTGGTTATTCTTTGATACCATAGTTGGTATTGGAACTTTTATGGAAAAAATCAAGAAAATCACCACACACAACAAGCTCGTGCGAGATAAGATACCAGATGTTTTGAAGCAGAAAGGTATAGAATATGTAACTCGCAACATTGAAAAAAACGAATATTTCGGCAGATTAATAGACAAACTAAAGGAGGAGGTAGAGGAGTTAGCCAAAGACGTAAATGAAGAGGAGATAGCCGATATTCTTGAGGTGTTGAATGCAGTTATTGAAGAAAAAGGATTTTCTAAAGACAGCATTGAGGAAAAACGGATCAAGAAACTATCTGAGCGTGGAGGGTTTAGAGATAAAATCATATTGGAACAGACTGAAGAATAGCATCGCGTAACTCTAATCACAGCTTCAGTTCTGCTACCAAAGAGTTCCAACTAGACCCGATGCAGCCAACCGGAAAAAACTTTAATTCCAGCCATTTTATGCTACAATACCCGCGCGTATGCACGAAAGCGCCATTCATATTTCACTCGCGGCGGAGAAAATAACAGAGTTTTTTGGTATTCCCATCACAAATTCGCTCATTGCCGCATGGACGGTTATGGGACTTCTTTTTGTATTGGTATTTCTCTTCCGCCGCACGGTATCGCTTGTTCCGGGCAAAATCCAGACGCTTGTCGAGTGGGGAATCGAAGGGGTGCAGGACTACATGGAGGAAGCTCTTGAAAATAAAGCTCTGGCAAAACGTTTTTTTCCTCTCATTGCGACCATTTTCGTCTTCGTCTTTTTCATGAACGAGCTTGAGTTTGTACCCGGTTTCGGGAGCATCGGGTTCTTCCGGGGCGATGAGTTCGTGCCGCTTTTCCGCGCGGCGACGGCGGACCTCAACACAACCCTTGCGCTCGCGCTCATTGCATTTTTCACCATTGAATTCACGGGAGTCGCAACGCTCGGCGTCTTGAAATATGGCGGTAAATTTGTTACCTTTAAGTCGCCCTTGGCGTTTGCTATAGGGCTTATCGAGTTGGTCAGCAACTTGGCGCGGCTCATCTCGTTCTCGTTCCGATTGTTCGGGAACATTTTCGCCGGCGAAGTTCTCGTTTTGGTCGCCGCGTTTTTTGTGCCCCTTTTGTTGCCCGTTCCGGTGATGCTGTTTGAACTCTTCATCGGTTTCATTCAGGCGGCAATCTTCGCTCTCTTGACGCTTTTCTTCATCAAGATAGCGGTTACCGAGCCGCACTAAGTTCAAGTAGTAATTATTATTCATCTAGAGAACGCATATGGATATTGAAGTAGCAAAGAATCTTGGAATGGCCCTCGCGGTCGGCTTGGGTGTTATCGGTCCCGGTATCGGCATCGGTCTTATCGTATCAAAGGCGGTTGAAGCCATCGGCCGCAATCCGGATGCTTCCGGCAAGATACAGGCGACGATGTTCATCGGTATCGCGTTCACCGAAGCGCTCGCCATTTTTGCTTTGGTGGTCGGTTTCCTCGTCAAATTTACGTAGCGGTTCACTGAAACGGGGATGGAACAGATCATCAGCACATTTGGAATTGATTGGCGTCTGCTCTTTCTTCAGGCGTTCAATTTCGGGCTCACGCTCCTTGTGCTGTGGTATTTCCTCTACAGGCCCGTTCTCCGTATTCTTGATGAACGGCGGGAAAAAATTGCCCGAGGAGTCAAAGATGCGGAAGAGGCAAGCGAGCACGTAAAGCTTGCCGAGGGAAAGGGGAACGCGATGCTCTCCAAGGCGGAAAAGGAGGCCGAAGAGCTTCTGGAGCGCGCGAATAAGCACGGCGCGGAGCGGGAGCGTGAAATGCTCGCGGAAGCGCAGAAAAAGAGCGATCGTCTGCTCGAAGAGGCGGTACAGCGTTCCGCGGAAGAGCGGAGGAAAGCGCTTGATTCGAGCAGAGAAGAAATCGCACGGATGGCCATTCTGGCGGCAGAAAAAGTTCTTCGGGGAGAGAAAACAACACACTAAACCATATGCTGGCACGGCTATACGCAAACGCACTTTATCGGGCGACGGTACAGACATCGGGGAAAAACCTCGATGTGAGACTTGATTCGTTTGGAAAACTTCTTGCCCGAAAAGGACACGAAAAACTCATGCGTTCGATCATGCGGGAATATGCGAAGGTCGCTCTGCGTGAAAAACACCGCGGTCAGATACGAATTTCGGTCTCCCATGAAAAAGAAGCGGCGGGCGCAAAAAAACAGCTTGCAAACATTGATGGCGGCGCGGCGGCAAAGGAGATTGTCGTTTCTGTCGATCCGGCGCTTGTGCGCGGATATCGGATAGAAGGAAACGACATTCTCTTTGACGGAAACGCCCGGCGCACACTTGCCGACTTGTATCAAAAACTCATCGCGTAATATATGCAAAACACCATTGTTGAAAAACTGAAAAAGGAAATCGAAGGCTTCGCGCCGGACACGAAACTCGAGAAAATCGGGCACGTTATTTCCGTCGGCGACGGCATCGCGGAAATTGAAGGCCTCTCGGATGCGGTCATG
>CAYHWH010000076.1:0-2850 GCA_964360325.1 uncultured Candidatus Saccharibacteria bacterium
GATTGATGCCGCACCGCTCAAGGAAGTTTCTCTTTCCGCTCCGGCGTGCCGTTTCGGATATCGCGATAGCTTTTTCAAATCGCCCGAAGGGAAGAGATACGTCATTACCGCAGTCCATTTTCGTCTCGAAAAAACATCGCAGCCCGTTCTTTCGTATAGAGACCTTGCCGCGCGGTTTGCCGCCGCAAAGGAGCCAACGCTTTCGGAAATACGGGAGGCGGTTCTCTCCGTACGCGCGCGGAAGTTTCCCGATCTCGCAGAGTGCGGCACAGCCGGTTCTTTTTTCAAAAATCCTGTTATTTCTTCATCGCGTTTCGCGGAGCTTCGGATCCGTATTCCCAATATCCCGGGGTTTGACCTCGGAGAGAATCGCGTGAAAGTGCCTCTCGCGTGGATTCTCGACGCGCTTTCATTGAAAGGGAAGCGCGAGGGCGATGTCGGCGCATTCGGCAACCAGCCTCTGGTGCTTGTGAATTACAACGACGCAAGCGCCAAAGAGGTGAATGCGTTTGCGGAAATTGTCGCATCTCTCGTGCAAAAGGAAACAGGAATCTCGGTTGAACGCGAAGTGCTTTCTTTATGACGCGTGCGCGTCATAAAACGGCGCGCGGACACTCGATGGTGTGAAAAAAGTTATCCACACTTTTTTTCTAAAAATTATTGTGTTGCTGTCCGCGCTGTCTCATAATGAGATAAAGCATCGGAAAGTTTCGGAATAATTCTTGGAATTTTTTCGAGGTCGATCGCGATGCAGTTCTGTCGCCTCGCCAGCCGGCGATGGCGAAAAAATCAGAGACTCTTTATACTTTGTAAAAAACCACCATGGCAAAAAAGAAGACGGCAAAGAAAGCCAAGAAGGCAAAGAGACGCCTTTAATTCTCTAAGGAGAATTTACACCGCCGCCCCGAAGGGGCGGCGGTGTTCGTTTCGTGGTATTATCCATTATTCGCGATATCGATATGTTTTTCCTCAGCAAACTCATCGGGAAGGAGAGCGACGCCATGCTCAAAAAGGCCGCCGCCCTGGTTCCCGCTATAAACGCTTTGGAGACAACATTTCAGGCTCTTTCCGACGCGGAGCTGAGGGGGAAGACACAGGAGTTCAAAAAGCGGCTTGCGGGCGGCGAAACGCCCGAGGCTCTTCTTCCGGAAGCTTTTGCGTCCGTGCGCGAAGCGTCCGTCCGCACGCTCGGCCAGCGGCATTTTGATGTGCAGCTTATAGGCGGCGTCATTCTCCATAGGGGAAATATTTCAGAGATGAAAACCGGCGAGGGAAAAACTCTGGTTGCGACGCTTCCCGCATACCTCAACGCGCTATCGGGCAAAGGCGTCCATGTGATAACCGTCAATGATTATCTTTCCCGCCGCGATGCGGTGTGGATGGGACAAATTTATTCCTACCTCGGACTCTCTGTCGGCGTCATCAATCACGACGCGTCCTATCTCTACGACAAGGCGCACGTGCCCGCCCAAGAAGGGGAAGAGCTCGACCGGGAGCGCGACAGCCTCGGCTCGTTTAAGGTTATGCATGAATTTCTACGCCCGGTCTCCCGCACGGAGGCGTACCGCGCGGACATTACGTACGGAACGAACAACGAGTTCGGTTTCGACTACCTTCGCGACAACATCGAATACGACGCAAAAAATTTGCGCCAGCGGGGCTACCACTACGCGATTGTGGACGAAATAGATTCCATTTTGATAGACGAGGCGCGTACGCCGCTCATTATTTCCGCGCCGACAGCGGAATCGGAGAATCTCTACGCAATATTCGCTTCCATCGCGGAAAAACTCTCTCCGGAGAAAGATTACAAGGTTGATGAAAAATTAAAAGCGGCGACGCTTACCGACAACGGAATACAGCGCGCCGAAGACTTTCTCGGAATCAAAGACATGTACACCGAGCGGGGCATAAAATACGTGCACCACCTTGAGACCTCCGTGCGCGCCAAAGCGCTTTTCCACCCGGACAAAGACTACGTCGTTAAGGGCGGCGAGGTTATTATTGTGGATGAATTCACCGGGCGGCTCCAGCCGGGGCGGCGCTGGAGCGAAGGGTTGCATCAGGCGATAGAGGCGAAAGAAGGCGTCGCGGTCCAGAGGGAATCGCGCACGTTCGCGTCTATAACTTTTCAAAACTATTTTCGCCTGTACGGGAAACTCTCCGGCATGACGGGAACGGCGCTTACTTCCGCGGAGGAATTTTACAAAGTGTACGGACTTGAAACTGTCTCCATTCCCACAAACAAGCCGTCGCATCGCGCCGACTGGAACGATCTTATTTTCCAGACGGAGGCGGGCAAGTTTAAGGCCGTGGCGCGAAAGGTACAAGAGCTTCACGAGAAAGGCCAGCCGGTTCTTCTGGGCACCGCGTCCATTGAGAAAAACGAGGCACTTTCGGTGTACTTGCGGCAGGCGGGTATTCCTCACGAACTTTTGAACGCGAAAAATCACGAGCGGGAAGGGGAAATCATCGCCCAGGCGGGAAAACGCGGGCGGGTAACGGTTGCCACGAACCTCGCCGGCCGAGGCGTCGACATAAAGCTCGGCGGCAATCCGGCGAGCGACGAGGAGTACGACAACGTCAAGACCCTTGGTGGACTGTTCGTGCTGGGGACCGAGCGGCACGAGGCGCGGCGCATTGATAACCAGTTGCGCGGTCGCTCCGGACGGCAGAGCGACCCGGGCGGGACGCAGTTCTATGTGTCGCTTGAAGACAGTCTCATGCGCATTTTTGCCGCGGACACCATCAAGCGGATGATGGGGCGCTTCGGCATTCCGGAAGACGAACCGATTGAGAATTCTCTCATCACGAAATCGCTTGAGTCCGCGCAGACTAAAATAGAGGGAT
>CAYHWH010000077.1:0-2814 GCA_964360325.1 uncultured Candidatus Saccharibacteria bacterium
ACGTTCTCTCTCGGCGTCTGCAACGGCTGTCAGCTGATGGCAAACATCGGATGGCTCCCGTACCAAGGACTCTCGGAATCTTCGCAACCTCGGCTGGTGCATAACCGGTCGGGCAGATTCGAGTCTCGGTGGGTTGGGGTGAAAATCCTCAAGAGCCCATCGGTTCTGTTGCGAGGAATGGAAGAGTCGGTGCTCGGCATTTGGGTCGCGCACGGCGAAGGCCAGCTTTTGTTTCCGGACCCGCAGATTGCGGACGAAATCCGGAAGCGGCAGCTCGTTCCGCTCGTCTACATTGACCCTGATGGCGAGGCAACCGAAACATACCCGTACAATCCCAACGGTTCGCCCGAGGGATGGACGGCTCTGTGTTCTCCAGATGGTCGTCATCTCGCGATGATGCCTCATCCCGAGCGTTCGTTCCTGAAATGGCAGTGGCCGTGGATACCGGAGCAGTTCCGGAATCTCGGCTCATCGCCATGGCTGCAGATGTTCCAGAACGCAAAAACATGGTGCCTTGAGCACTAAGCGTTCAACTTGTACCTTCTTCGTTTAACTTCCCCCCGCCCGGACAACCGGACGGGGATTTTTTTCTCTCAAACTCTCCTAAAATTATTGAGAACCTTGTTGCGCAATTTTATCCCGTGGTACACTGGAGCTACTATGAAAACTATAAAAACAATCGCGGTTTCATTACTCGTTGCGCCTCTTTTAGCGTTTGCGCAGACCCCGGAAGTGGTCCTTCCATCGGCGGGCCTCACTCCGGACAGCCCTTTTTATTTCCTTGATCGCCTCGGGGAAACGTTGCGGGAATTTTTAACGTTCAATCCCGAATCAAGGGCGAAGCTTCAGATTGAATTTGCCGGCGAGCGGGTCAGCGAAATCAAGATCATGGTGGAAGAAAAGGGCGTGAACGCGAAAGGGCTTGCAATAGCCGAGTCGCTTCTTCAGGCCAATGTGGCACATGCCGCAGAGATTGTGAATGAAGAGAAAACATCCGGCAAAGACGTTGCCGCTCTTGCCAAAACGCTGAATGACGAATTTGACGCACGGGAGACACTTTTGGAGCAAACTTTTAAAGACGCAAAAGCGCAACTAAAGGCAGAGCGCAAAGAAATCAGGACAAATCTTCTTAAAGAAGCGCGCCGCGTCGGAGATACCGCTCAAATAGCAGTACTGGAGGGACAACTCAATGACATCGACCAGCAAATTGATGCGCTCGGGCAAAAAAAGGACCAGCTTGAGAACTCTCTTCAAAGCGAGCAGAAAAACATAGAAAAAGAAATGAGCGAGGCGGACCAGAAAAAAGAAGAGATCGAGCAAAAAGAAGAACAGGAAGCAACGGAGGCGGAGGAAGCGGACGATGAGGATTCCGAGTTAGACCAAAACGATGACCAGGATGAACACGAAATCGAGCAGAAAGGCGAACAAGGAAAATCGGAAGGCGCTCGGGAAGGGAATCGGGGTGAATAGGAAGGCGATTTTCCCGAAACACAAGGAGCTGGCGACCAAGGGGAAAAATAAAATGGTTTGATTTTTGGGAAATTCGTTCGTCTCTATTTTTTCTCTATTTTTTTCATGTCCGGGAAACAACAGATTTACGTCAGCCACTTAAAGCGGGATGCGCTTGTTATTCTCGCGAGCATCGTCCTCACCGTGCTCCTTATTCAATGGGGCGTTTTTGAGAAAGTATTGAGCGTAACCGCCGGACTGTCCATTATCAGCAGTTTCGTCGCGGGTATTTTTTTCACCTCCATCTTTACCATTGCTCCCGCTTCCATCGCACTCGGCAGCATGTTCGCGCAGGGCGCGACGCCTCTCTCCGTCGCGCTGTGGGGAGGATTGGGAGCCATGTTTGGAGACTTGCTCCTCTTCCTTTTTATCAAAGATGTGTTTGCAAGGGATGTCCGTGAGTTTTTGAGCACGCACAAGAGAAAGGCGCGCTTTTTTTCCTATTTTCACTTCGGGTTTTTCAAATGGCTTCTTCCTTTGATCGGAGCGCTCATCATCGTCTCGCCGCTTCCGGACGAACTTGGACTGACCCTCCTTGGGCTCTCAAAAGAGAGGGTCATTTTCATACTGCCGTTGACCTTCCTGCTTAATTTTGTGAGCATATTGCTTATAGGGTTGATTGTCGCGCGCCTCTAAAGAAAGAAAAGAGCCCGCGGGAGCCCCTGCGCCCCTCTGGGCGCGGGGGGTGTTCTTTTGCTATACTAGGCCGATGTTATCGGAATCAATCAAGGAGCTTATCAAGAAGGTGACCGAATCGGAGAGCCTTTTCCAAGCCCCCCAATCGACCGACCATGCGTTTGAGGTCAACAGAATTATCACGAAAGCCGCGACCTACTACGAAAAAGTCCGGTACCTTATTGATTTCAAAGAAGAGCATTCTATCCGCCGGAGCGCGATACATAGGATTTTAAAGCGAAGAGTTCTCCTTGAACGAGGCAACGGCGTCGGCGAAAGGCTCCTGCAGGAACTTGTCGGCGCGCAGTACATTGCCAAAGGAAGCGCGACCGAAGAAATAGCGGGCGGCATCGACCGCATCATTGAGAAATTTCTCCATCTGCGCAAACTGGCGAATGGCTCCACGGCCGGCGGGAAACTCCTGAATTTCGCGGCGAGCGAAATCGACCTTCTCCTCGCCCCGCTTCAGCACGCCATTGACGCCTCCGTGACAGACGCGTTTTACAAGGCAATCCGGAGCAATGTGGTCGCTCCCGGGGTTGACGAGAAAGAAGTTGACATTCAGTTCTACTGCGACTGCCGCCGGGCGCTTTTGCGCTCGGACAACGACATGCTTTCCTACGCGCTCTG
>CAYHWH010000078.1:0-2811 GCA_964360325.1 uncultured Candidatus Saccharibacteria bacterium
GGTAGGATGGGCGAACACTATGGCCGAGAAATCAACCACAAAGGCGAAAAAAACAAAAAAAGAGAAACTTCCCGCGAACACGGGGGAGTTCGCGGTCATTGAAACCGGCGGGAAACAGTACCGTGTTTTTGTGGGAGATGTCATTACGATTGAGAAACTTCCGAATGTGGAACAGGGAGGAAAAGTAACGTTTGATAAAATTCTTCTTGTCGACAGCGGTGCAGACACGACGATCGGCACGCCGTACATTCCCGAAGCAAAAGTTACAGGAGAACTGATTGAGGAAGGGAAAGGAAAGAAAATTCTCGTCGTGAAATACAAGGCGAAGAGCCGCTACATGAAACGCCGCGGGCATCGCCAGCCGTTCTCCAAGGTTAAAATCACCGCGATTAAATAAAAGTAGGCACCGAAACAAAAGAACCGCCTTTGGGCGGTTTTTTTTGGTCTTTAAACTCTCTGGTATATTTCCACCATGGTGGAAATATACCAGAGAGTTTAGGCGCGGTTTTTGAAGGCGTTTTTGATGGTTTCCGAATCGGAGTACTCAAGCTCGGTGCCGGTGGAGAGCCCACGGCCAAGCATAGTCACCTTAAACCCGTTTGCTTCTGTAAGCGGCGCCAGCCGCGAGAGCAGGTAGCCCGCCGTGTGCTCGCCGTCGGGAGTCGCCGAGAGCGCGAGAATAAGCTCCGTGAGAGCGTTGACGCCGTCTGTTTTCTTTACCCGTTCCCCGATGATTTTTTCAAGTTCCTTTACCCGAATTCGCATCTCCGGATTTTTTTCAAGAATGGGGACGGTTCCGCCGAGAATAAAATAGAGTCCGTCGTACGTTCCGCTTTTTTCAACAATATCCGCGTCGATGTCTTTTTCGACGACCATGAGAAGCGAGCGGTTGCGGTGAATGTTGGCGCACAGCGGGCATGGCGCCTCCGGAGTGTGCTTTCCGGAAAAAAATCGTTCGCAGGAAGGACACCGCGCCACTTCGCGCTTCAGCGAGCGCAGGAGCGAAACAAATTCTTCAATGTACGAACCGTTCTGCGACAGGAGAAAATGAACAAAACGCCGCGCCTGCCGCGGGCCGATGCCGGGAAATTTTCCAAAAAGTTCGATGAGGCGGTTAAGCGAGTTCATTTTTGGTCATTCTGGTATGAGCCACAGAAGTAAATTTTTCACGATATATACTCCCACCGCCAAGACGACCAGAAACACTACCGGGTTTTCATTAAATAGGTCTTTCATTTAAAATGCATCGTCTCCTTTTTCCGCGGGCACGCCTCCTTTGAATTGTCCGAAATCGCTTTTTTCTATGGGAAGGAAGCTTGTCTTTTGCTCGTCAAAGAAAAGCTCAATTTTACCGGTGGGGCCGTTGCGGTGTTTCTCAATAAGAATTTCGGCGATGTTCGGCCTGTCGGAATTTTCGTTCATCTTGTCGTCGCGGTGGATGAACATCACGACGTCGGCATCTTGCTCGATCGAACCGGAGTCGCGCAGGTCGGAGAGGCGCGGGCGTCCGCGGCGCTGTTCCACGGCGCGACTAAGCTGGGAAAGCGCGAGAACCGGCACGTCGAGCTCGCGGGCGAGCGTTTTCAGCGCGCGGGAAATTTCCGTGACTTGTTGGACGAGGGAATCGTTGGAGCGGCTCTGCGTCGGCACCATGAGCTGGAGGTAGTCGACGATGATGAGGCCGAGGCCGTGCTCGCGCTTCAGACGCCTCGCGACGGAGCGCATTTTCAGAATGTTGTTTGCCGGCTGGTCGTCTATGTAAATCGGCGCGTTTGAAAATTTTTCAAGCGAATCGCGGATGCGCTGAAAGTCCTCGTCGGTCAATCCGTGTCCCGTGCGCAATTTCCATGAATTCACCCGCGCCTCCGCGGCGAGGATGCGGTCGACGAGCTGTTGGGCGCTCATTTCAAGAGAGAAGATGCCCACCGGCGTTCCGTGCTTGATGGCGGTTTGCCGCGCGATATCGAGCGCGAGAGATGTTTTTCCCATCGAGGGGCGGGCGGCGAGGATGATGAGGTCGGATTTCTGGAGCCCCGCGAGGAGGTTGTCGAGGTCGCGGAATCCGGTCGGCACGCCGCGCAGTTCGCTCTGGGAATTGTGTAAATGGTCGATGCGCTCCCACACGTCGCCGAGCGTTTCGCGCAGGGATACGAATTTATGGAGCGTCGGAGAGCTGGTAACGTCGTAGATTTTTTTCTCCGCTTTATCCAACAGCTCATCGAGTCCCTGCGTTTCATCGTAGCCTAATTCGGCGATGACTTCGGAGGCGCCGATGAGGCTTCGCATAGCGTATTTCCGGTAAACGATTTCCGCATAGTGCTTGATGTTCGCCGCCGAGGGAACAACATTTACAAGCTCCGTGAGGTAGGTGTTTCCGCCGATTGCTTCAAGTTTGTTTTTTTCTTTCAGCCGCGAGGAGAGGGAGAGGAGGTCGATCGGCTCGTTTTTGCTGAAAAGATTGAGCATCGAGTCGTAAATCATCCGGTGCTTTTCAACGTAAAACGCTTCCGGCGTGACGATGTCGGTGATCTCGTGCATTCCCTCCGGGCGTAGCATAACGGAACCGAGGAGCGCCTTCTCAGAGTCGATATTTTGGGGAGGAATACGAAGTCCGCGTGTCATAAGTTTCCGCATTCTATCACAAGCCCCGGGAAAGGGCCTGCGAGAGTGTTTTTAAGCTGTTCGTAAGCTGTGGATAGACTTAAAAGTTCGGTTCCGTGCTTACGGTGGATTACGAAACTCTTTCTTGGTATACGTTTTTGAGAGACACGCATTCCGCCTTGGGCGGATGCTATGCTCGGCTCGTCAGCC
>CAYHWH010000079.1:0-2779 GCA_964360325.1 uncultured Candidatus Saccharibacteria bacterium
ACCGGCGCGTCATCAACCGCAACAACCGCCTGAAAAAACTCCTCGAAATCAAGGCGCCGGATGTTATTCTGCGAAATGAGAAGCGTATCCTCCAGGAAGCCGTGGACTCTCTCATCGACAACTCGATTCGTCACGGCAATGCGGCGTACTCCGCGACGACGCAGGCTCGATCGCGACCGTTGAAGTCTCTCTCGGACAACCTGAAAGGCAAACACGGCATCTTCCGCCAGAACCTTCTCGGCAAGCGCGTCGACTACTCGGGCCGCTCCGTTATTGTCATCGGTCCCGACCTCAAGCTCAGCCAGTGCGGACTGCCGAAACACATGGCGCTCGAGCTCTTCCGTCCTTTTGTCATCAGTAAACTCCTTGAACGCGAACTCGCCTACAACATCCGCGGCGCGGGACGGCTCATCGACGACGGCGTGCCGGAAGTCTGGGCGATTCTCGAAGAAGTGATCAAGGATAAGTACGTGCTTCTCAACCGCGCTCCGACTCTGCACAGGCTCGGCATTCAGGCATTCCAGCCGATTCTCATTGAAGGAAACGCAATCCAGGTGCACCCTTTGGTCTGTCAGGCGTTCAATGCGGACTTCGATGGTGACCAGATGGCCGTGCACGTGCCGCTCTCGGAAGAAGCGCAGATGGAAGCGCGTGAAATCATGGCGTCCGATAAAAATCTTTTGAAACCGGGCAGCGGGGAAGTCATCGTTGCGCCGCGCATGGATATGGTGCTCGGGTGCTACTGGATGACCAACATTGTCGACGGGGAACAAGGCGAAGGAAATGTTTTCCAAAGCCCGAACGCGGCCATTACCGCGTATGACTTCGGCGCTGTCGGTTTCCGAGCTCGCGTCAAGGTTATGGCGACTGAATCCGCGAAGTACGCACAATTTAAGGAAGGCATCTTTGAGACGTCCGTCGGCAGGCTTCTCTTCAACTCGGTACTTCCGTCGAACTATCCGTTCATTAATGAGGTCATTGAGCGCAAGAAACTTTCGGTGCTCGTCGACGATCTTATTGACCGTTATGGTTTCGCCCGCATTCCCGATATCGTTGATAAAATAAAAGCTTTCGGATTCCGCTACGTTACCAACTCCGGCATTACCTGGGGCATAGACGATATCAAGGTTCCGGAGGAGAAACCAAAAATTATCGAAGAGGCACAGCGCAAGTCGGAAGAGGTTCTCGCTCAATTCAACGAGGGGTTGCTTTCCAACGATGAGCGGTTCCGCAAGAACATAGAGATATGGCACGCGGCAAAGCAGGAAGTGGAGAAAGTCATTCCCCACACGCTTCTTCCCAATAGTCCGGTATCCGATATGATCCGCTCCGGCGCTCGCGGTTCGCTTTCGCAGATTACCAACATGGCGGGCATGAAAGGTCTCATTGCTTCCACGTCCGGCGAAACTATCGAATTCCCCGTTATTTCTTCAGCGAAAGAGGGGCTTACGCCGGTGGAGTACTTCATTACCACGCACGGTTCCCGCAAAGGCCTCGCCGACACGGCACTCAATACCGCAAAAGCGGGATACCTGACGCGGCGGCTCTTCGATGTGGCGCAGGATGTCATTGTCCGTGACGAAGACTGCGGCACGAAAGAAGGCTTCGTTTTCAAACGAAAGAGTGCCTCCGGAATCGGCACGTTCATCGCACGCAATATTGAAGGCCGGTATATCGCTGAAGACGTGCGCGATGCGAAAGGGGGTACTCTCTTCAAGAAGGGGCACTTCATGAGCAAAAAAGACGCACAGCAGATTGAATCGTTGGATGTCGAGGAGGTTGTCGTCCGCTCGCCGATAGGCTGCCAGATTTCTCAAGGCGTTTGTCAGATTTGCTACGGAGCGGACCTCGGCACCGCGAAGCTTGTGGACGTGGGCGAGGCGATCGGCACGATTGCCGCACAGGCTATCGGCGAGCCGGGCACCCAGCTTACGATGCGCACCTTCCATGCGGGAGGCACGGCTTCGCTCGGCGGAGACATCACACAGGGCCTTCCGCGCGTGGAGGAAATTTTCGAGCGCCGGATGCCAAAAAATCCGGCCGCGGTGGCGCACTTCTCCGGTACCGTTACCGACATTCGCGAAAACGATAAAGAAAAAGTCATTGTTGTTCTCTCGGACGCGGAAGAGAAAGTAAAAGAGAAAAAGGGAATCAAAAAAGGAGAAACGGAGTACGCGGTGCACTTCCGTCGCATGCCGCTGGTGAAAGTCGGCGATACTGTTGAGCGAGGGCACCTCTTGACGGACGGTTCGGCGGACATCAACGAACTCTTCCGTTTCGGCGGTCGCGTGCGAGCGCAGGATTACATCATCAGCGAAGTCTCCAAGATCTACGAATTGCAGGGAGCTTCCATTTCCACCAAACACATTGAGGTTATCGTGAAGCAGATGTTCTCGCGGCGCAAAGTGAAAGACGCCGGCGATACGGACTTCTCCATCGGAGATGTGGTGAGCGCGGGTGAGCTGAAAGAAGAGAACGACGAGATAAAAGAAAAAGAGGGCGCGGAGGCAAAAGCCGACTCTCTTCTCATGGGAATTCTCGACATCTCGCTCTCCCGTTCAAGTTTCCTCTCCGCGGCATCGTTCCAAAACACGACACGCATGCTCATCAAGGCGGCGGTTCGCGGTAGTGTTGACCATCTCACCGGACTGAAAGAGAACGTTATTATCGGGCGGCTGATTCCCGCGGGTACCGGTTTCCCGGGGGGACCGAAGCACGCCATGATAGAACGGCTCCACGCTGGCAAAGGAAAAACGTCTCTCCGTGAAGTAGAAGCAAC
>CAYHWH010000080.1:0-2746 GCA_964360325.1 uncultured Candidatus Saccharibacteria bacterium
AGAAGAATCAAGACCGCAACGATGACCTGCGGCAAGTACAGCAGAACAGCCTGCTGGAGGAACAAATTCACCTGCCGAAGACCAAGAACATCGAACGCGGCAACGAGGAAGACGAGGATAATGAACCATTTCACGAGACCTCCAAGGAATTTGCCTGAATCAAGCGAGAAGCCGGCTCGGTTGACCACCTCTTCAATTCCGGCGCTCTTGAGCGCCGAGTCAACCTTAATCGCCTTGATAATCTGTGCAATAACATTCTCAAGCACGGCGGCAACCACCCAGCCAATGATGAAAATGATGACGGCGACGACAAGATTCGGAATAAAGTTGACAGCCCCTACGAGCAAGTCCTGAAAGGACGCGCGGAGCACGTCAACCCATGTGTAGAGCAACATATTGATTGAATGTGTTGGTTACCGCAGATGCGGTAAAAACCAATTAAGATACTTAAGATTAATATACACGCTTCACTAAGGGTTCCCCTAGCTGCACGACCTTTTCCCTCCCCATAGTATACCAATAAGGACAGCTCCCCCGTGGCCAGCTGTGTGGATAAAAAAAATGCCAAAAATCCCTAAATACCGAGGCGATTTATGACTTTTTGGTGCGGGTAGTCGAAAATATCCCGAATGAGCCGGTCACGGACACCAAGGCGGTACTGAAATTCGTGCATGCTCAAGACGACGTAGCGGAGTTCTTTGCCCATATCAGCCTCCAGAGCGGCAATACTGCGGGCGAGCATCTTGTGCTTGAGGCGGTCGCCAACCACGAGGAGGTCGATGCGCCCCTCCCAGTCCTGTATAAATACGCCGGCAAGAATGAGCAGCTTCACGTTCCCCGCTTTCCCGATTTTTCGAGAAACGGTTTCAAAGTGAAGCGGCGTACTGACGAGAAGCTCCTGGAGAGCTGAACGATAACGAAAATCCGGATTTAAAACAAAGCCGGCGGAACGAACGCGGATTTTTCTTTTTCTTTTCTTTTCGACGCGCACCACTTCCTTGAAAAAAGCTTTCGGTTTAAGCAATCCGATGTTGAGAAGAAGCGCGAGCTCCCTCCGGACGATTTTTGAGACAACGTGTGTGCGGGAGATGACATCTTCTTTATCGTATGCGGTTTCAGCATTAAAAAGAAAGAGGCGCATCATTTTAACGCGTGCCGGAGAATCGAAGAGTTTGCCGAGAATGTCCATACGGGAAATATGCGCCCAGTGTAACAGCCGCCCATGCAAAAATCCAGCCGTTTCCCACCCACACAAAAAGCCCCTCTCGGGGCTTTTTGTGTGGGTGGGACAGCTTTTTTCTGCGTTACTTCAACTCCGCCTTTCCGCCAGCCGCTTCTATTTTTTTCTTGAACGCCTCCGCGTCTTCTTTCTTGACACCGTCCTTGAGAAGCGATGGTGCGGCGTCCACGAGGTCTTTTGCCTCCTTCAGTCCGAGACCGAGAACCTCTTTCACCACCTTGATGATTTGCACTTTCTGCGCACCCACGTCTGTAAGATGCACCGCGAACGAGCTTTTCTCTTCAGCCGCCGCGCCGGAAGCGCCGGGGGCCGCAACGGCAACCGCCGCCGCAGACACGCCGAAACGCTTCTCGAGCGTTTTGACGAGCTCGTGGAGTTCGAGCACGGACATCGTCTCGACCTGCTCCACCAGTTTCTTGAACTTTTCCGGAACTTCGACCGGTGCTTCTTCTGCTACCGGCGCGTTTTGTACTTCATCTGCCATATACGTATTTTTTTTGTTATGCCGACTTCGACTCGGCAACCCGGTCAAGGACAACCGCAAGCCGCTGTATCGGTGAGTTGATAAGATTGACGAACTGAGCGTAGAGCATCTGCTGCGACGGGATCATTGAGATCTCCGTCATCTCCGCCCTGTTCATGAACCGCCCTTCGAAAATACCTCCGAGAATGGAGAGTGTTTCCGGGCGCGTTTGCGCGAACTCTCGAATACCGCGCGCGGGAGCTATGGGGTCCGCTCCGTACGCAAGCGCGAGTTCTCCTTCAAGTTTCGGAATTTCGCCCTCGACCGTTTTCTCCTTGAGCACAAGCTTCAGGAGAGATTTTTTTACGACCGTGTAACCGACGCCCGCCCCACGAAGCGCGCGACGAAGCGCGTTTGCGTCCGCAACGGAAAGCGTGTGGAAGTTCACAAAGACGACCGACTCCCCTTTCGCGAGTATGTCTTTGAGCTTGCCTATGGATTCCGTCTTTTTTTCCCGTGTAATTGCCATACAAACAAAAAAGGCCCGTTAAGGCCCGGAGTATCCGCCCCGATAATGCGGGGCAAATGTCGACCTTCCTAAGCAGACTTTCTCGATTAAGGCCGTATCGGCCGTCTGCTGTCTCCGGAGCTTGAAAAGCATCGTAGCGAATCCAAACGCGGTTGTCAAACACAAAAAGAACCATCCGTCGCGGCTCATAAGAGAAACTGGCTTGTTCGGCGGGATTTTCTTTTCCGCCCGGCCATGCTACTCTGAAAGTCCTCCCTGGGAAACTTCGGTCGCTGCGCTCTCCTGTTCTTTAAGGATAGAGCGCGGCGGCCACTTTTTTTATTTTATTGCATGAGTCCGGCCGGGTCGCTCGTCGGCGTTCCGCAGTTTGCGTCCGCACACGTGACTACAACAGCTCCTTCCCCGAGAATATCCTTTTCGTTATTTTGAAACGCCACCGAATTCATCACCACCTAAGACGGAGAAACAACATCAAGGCCGTACGCCACCCCCGCGATTTTAACCGTGTGGTTTG
>CAYHWH010000081.1:0-2649 GCA_964360325.1 uncultured Candidatus Saccharibacteria bacterium
GGAAAATTATGTTTCAAAAGCCGTCCGCGAAGCGAACGGCTCCGTGCTCACCAACAAATACTCGGAGGGGTATCCCGGCAAACGCTACTACGGCGGGCAGACGTATACCGACATCGTGGAAACGATTGCGATTGAGCGAGCGAAAGAACTTTTCAATTGCAAATTTGCGAATGTGCAACCGCACTCCGGCGCCCCTGCCAATTTGGCTGTCTATGCCGCGCTTCTGAAGCCGGGCGATACCGTGCTCGGCATGGACCTCTCCCACGGCGGGCATCTTACCCATGGCCACCCAATGACTCTGCCTGCGCAAATCTACAACTTCGCCACGTACAAAATGAAAAACGCGGATACGGGGGAAATTGATTACGACGCGCTCCGGGCTGTCGCGATTGAAAAAAAACCGAAAATAATTCTTGCGGGCTTCTCGGCATACTCGCGCACGCTTGATTACAAAAAATTCGCAGACATTGCAAAAGAGGTGGGTGCCTATACCGTTGCCGACATGGCGCATATTGCCGGGCTTATTGCGGCCAAAGTCGCGCGCAATCCGTTTGATGACGGCTTTGATATCATCACGTCCACAACCCACAAGACACTGCGCGGTCCTCGTGGCGGACTCATTCTGACTCGTGACAGTGAAGATGTCGCGAAAAAAATAGACAAAGCGATTTTTCCCGGTATCCAAGGCGGCCCGCACATGCATAGTATTGCCGGAAAAGCGGTCGCGTTCGGCGAAGCCATGGGCCCTTCGTTCAAGACGTATGCCGCGCAGATTTTGAAGAATGCAAAAGCAATGGAAGAGGTTTTTCGCGCGGAGAATGTGCGGATGATAGGCGGCGGCACCGACAACCACCTCATTTTGGCGGACGTGTTCGGGTCGCTCGGGGTGTCGGGAAAAGAGGCGCAGACCGTGCTCGATGAAGTGGGCATGACGCTCAACATGAACGCGATTGCGGACGACACGCGAAAGCCCATGGATCCTTCCGGCATCCGCTTTGGCACGCCAGCAATCACAACGCGCGGATTTACGGAAAAAGAGTGCGGGCGCGTCGCGCATCTGATGATTGACACGCTGAAAAACAAAGACGACGGCGCGAAGAAAAAAGAAATACAGGAAGAAATACGAACGCTCTGCAAGGCGTTCCCGATTCCGGAGGATTTCGCGAACGTATGAGAAGAAAGGGAACCTTTATCGTTATTGACGGCATCGACGGCGCCGGAAAAGCAACGCAGACAGAACTTCTCCTTAAGCGCTTCAAAGCGGAAGGGAAAAAAGCGGTGCGGATTGATTTTCCGCGCTACTACGGCAATGTCTTCGGCAAGCTCATAGGCGAGTGCCTCGCGGGAGAGCGCGGCGATTTTTTGAATCTTGACCCGAAGATTGCCTCGACGCTCTACGCCGCAGACCGTTTTGAATCAAAGCGCCGGATTGAAGCATGGCTCGCGAGCGGGTATGTGGTCATCGCCGACCGCTACGTGAGCTCGAACCAAATTCATCAAGGAGGAAAGATCGGAAATAAGAAAAAACGAAAAGAGTTCCTGGAGTGGCTCGACGCAATGGAGTACGGCGTGTTTAAAATTCCCCGTCCGGACGCCATCATCTACCTGTCGCTTCCGGTAAAGATGAGCCTTTTGCTTTTGAAGAAATCAAAAAAGCTTGGCGATAAGAAGAAACGGTACCTCAACGGCAAGAAAGATGTCGTGGAGCACAGCATTCGCTACCTCGAGAACAGCAGAAAAAGCGCGCTCGCGATTATACGCCGCGGCAATACGTGGAAAGAAATCATCTGCAATAAAGGCGATGCGCTCCTTTCAAAAGAAGCGGTTCACGGGCTCGTCTGGAAGGAAGTGGAGCGGGTGATGAAACAGCGTGCGCGACGATAAGCCGTCGCTCATGCTAAAATGACCCGTATATGAGCCTCATCGTAAAGTTTAAACGGCTTGATAAGGCGATGCCGCCGCCCGCCTACGCGTACCCGGAAGACGCGGCTTTTGACCTATATTCCGCGGAAAATAAAATGCTCGCTCCGGGCGAGCGGTACGGTTTTCGGACGAGTCTGATTATTGAAATTCCCGACGGGTACGCGGGTCTGGTGTGGGATAAGAGCGGACTCGGCATTAAAGGGGGCCTCAAGACCCTCGGCGGAGTCATTGATTCCGGTTACCG
Source organism: uncultured Candidatus Saccharibacteria bacterium (assembly GCA_964360325.1). Classification (GTDB taxonomy): domain Bacteria; phylum Patescibacteriota; class Minisyncoccia; order Phycocordibacterales; family SBAW01; genus CAYHWH01. The sequence goes on from CAYHWH010000081.1 coordinate 2,168, forward strand.
TGGGGAAATTATTATTGGCATCGTCAACCTCTCCGGTGCGGAGTACGCTATCATTAAAGGACAAAAAATTGCACAGATGCTCATTCAAAAGAAAGAGTCGATTGCGTTGCAGGAAATTGAAACGCTGAGTGCCACAGAGCGCGGAGAAAGCGGTTTCGGAAGTTCGGGAAAATAGTCATGACGCAGGATCTCATTAGGAAGATAGTCGAGAAAGGTCTCGCCGCACTTTCGCTCGAGGTTCTCTCATACGTGGTAGAGCATCCGGCGAATGTTTCGTTCGGCGACGCGGCGACAAACGCCGCGATTGTTGGTGGGAAAATATCCGGCATGAATCCGAAAGAGCTCGCGGTCAGACTCGTCGAGAAAATGCGCGAGAACCTTCCCGGAGAAATCGCCCGCGTGGAAGTCGCCGGTCCCGGTTTTATTAATTTCTTTTTTTCGAGAGAGTTTTTCGCGGAAAGCATCTCTGAAATTTTAAAGCG
>CAYHWH010000082.1:0-2607 GCA_964360325.1 uncultured Candidatus Saccharibacteria bacterium
GCGCTGGCCGCCGTTTTGCGCCTTGCCGCCGAGCGGCTGCTGGGTGATGAGCGAGTACGGACCGATGGAGCGCATGTGTATCTTGTCTTCAACCATGTGGTGCAGTTTCAAAATGTACATGTAACCAACGGCGATTTCCTGATTGAAGGCCTCGCCGGTGCGCCCGTCGTAGAGTTTCATTTTGCCGTTCTCCTTGAAACCAGCCTTCTTGAGTTCGCCCTTGATTTCTTCATCGGAGGCGCCCATGAACGGAGGGCAAATGGCTTGGTAGTTGAGCGTGTTCGCCGCAAGTCCGAGGTGGAGCTCGAGAATCTGTCCGAGGTTCATGCGGGACGGAACGCCGAGAGGAGTGAGGATGACGTCGACCGGACGGCCGTCTTCGGTGTACGGCATGTCTTCTTCCGGCAGAATTCTTGAAATGACGCCCTTGTTGCCGTGGCGGCCGGCGAGCTTGTCGCCGACGCTGACGTTTCTTATTTGCGCAACTTCAATGTGAATGCGTTTGATGATGCCGGAATCAAGCTGGTCTCCCTTCTCGCGCGAGAAAACTTTGACGCCGATGATGCGGCCCCGCTTGCCGTTCTCCACGCGCAAACTCGTGTCTTTCACGTCGCGGGCTTTGTCGCCGAAAATCGAGCGCAGAAGGCGTTCCTCGGGCGTCAGTTGCGTTTCTCCTTTCGGGGTAATTTTGCCGACGAGAATGTCGCCGGGCCTGACTTCCGAGCCAATGCGAATGACGCCGTCTTCGTCGAGATTCTTGAGTTTCGCTTCGCCGACGTTCGGGATGTCGTGCGTGGTGACTTCCGGTCCGAGTTTCGTGTCGCGAACGGAAACGACGAATTCCTCGATGTGTATCGAGGTGAATTTACTGTCCTTAACCAGGCGTTCGGAAATAATGATGGCATCTTCGTAGTTTGCTCCAGACCAACACATAAACGCAACGAGTGCATTCTGACCAAGCGCCATTTGTCCGCGATCGGTTGAGGATGTGTCCGCGAGCACGTCTCCTTTTTTTACTTTTTGATCAAGCGCGACCGAGGGACGCTGGTGGAAGGAAGTAAACCCGTTCGTGCGCACGAAATTAACGAGCGCGTACTCGGTCTCTTTTCCTTTGCTGTTTTTGACGACGATGTGTTTTGCGTCCATTTCCGTCACCACACCGTCCTCTTTAGCAAGAACAAGGCGTCCGACATCGCGCGCTGCGCGCTCTTCAATGCCGGTTGCAACCAGAGGAGCTTCCGGGATAACGCACGGCGTCGCCTGCTTCTGCATGTTGCTGCCCATGAGCGCACGGTTCGCATCATCGTGCTCGAGGAACGGAATCATCGATGTTGCCACCGAGAATCCCTGGTTCGGCGCCACGTCTATAAAATCAACCTCTTGGGGAGAAACGAGAAACGGCGAGCCGCTCTTTCTAACTTCCACTTTCTCCGAAAGAATCTTTCCTGACGCATCATAGTCGATGGCCAAATGAGCAATATGGTATTTCTCTTCTTCAAGCGCGTTGAGGTAGACAATCTCCTTGGTAATCATGCCGTCTTTCACTTTCGCGTACGGCGTTTCAATCATGCCGAACTCATTGAGGCGGGCGTAGGTTGCAAGGTGCAAGATAAGTCCGATGTTCGGACCTTCCGGCGTGTGGATGGGACAAAGACGTCCGTAATGAGACGGGTGCACGTCGCGCACTTCGAATCCGGCGCGCTCGCGCGTGAGGCCGCCGGGGCCGAGCGCCGAGAGCGTGCGCAGGTGCTCAAGCTCGGAGAGAACATTCTCCTGCTGCATAAACTGCGAGAGCTGGTTGGTCGTGAAAAATTCTTTGATGCGCGCCTGAAGCGGTCTCGGGTTGATGAACTGCACGGGAAGCGTCGCTTCGGCGTCAATCGTGGACATCCGGTCCTGAATATTGCGCTTCATGTGCGACATTCCCACACGCAGACGCTGCTGGAGCATTTCGCCGATGTAGCGGACCCGTCTGCTTCCGAGGTGGTCGATGTCGTCTTCGACGGAACCGGGCGTGTGCTGGAGCTTCAAAACGTGAGCAAGAATGGTGACGAGATCGTCGAGCGAGAGCGTCTTTCTGTTGACCTCTTTCTCATCGAGGCTCTTGCTGAAGCGCTGATTGAAACGGTACCGCCCCACTTTCGAAAGGTCGTAGCGCTCTTCGTTGAAAATGGAATTGACGTACTCCCGCGCGTTGTCCGGCGTTGCAAGGTCGCCGTCGCGCAGTTTTTTGTGGATTTCCACGTACGCGTCTTCCATCGTTTTCGCGGGGTCTTTGGAGAGAAGAACGTCGAGTGTTTGCTTTCCCATGTCGGCGTTCTTCAGGAGCGCATACATATCCTTGTCAAACTTCGCCCCCAAAACGCGTAAGAGAGACGTCGCGGGGAATTTGCGCTTGCGGTCGATGCGCACGTAGATTCCGCCGTCCGGGTCCATCTCTATCTCAATCCAGGCTCCGCGGGACGGGATGATTTTCGCGCCAAAGTACTTCTTTCCTTTAATTTCCTGTTCGGTAAAAAAGACTCCGAAGGAACGCGCGAGCTGGGGAACGATGACGCGCTCAACGCCGTTGATGATGAACGTGCCGCGCTCGGTCATGAGCGGGAA
>CAYHWH010000083.1:0-2568 GCA_964360325.1 uncultured Candidatus Saccharibacteria bacterium
TTGGTTTTGTACCGCGACCGAAGGGAGCGGACGAGGCGCGCAAATTAGTCCGTTTGCTGTTCGAAAAAGGTTCGAGCAAAGTGTATGATTACAGCACAAACACCAAGAAAAAGTACGAGCAGTCGTAGTTTTTCTTGGTGTTTGTGAGGCGCAGCGATATTTCGTTCAATAGGACGAAATTGCGAGCCGGGGTCGCGAACCCGCCCAGGGCGGGATTCGTAACTAGGTCTTTTAATTGACGCCCCTTTAAACTTCTGCTAGGATAGCGCCCACATGCTTACCATACGGCTACAGCGAACGGGACGGAAAAATAACCCTTCATTTCGTCTTATCATCATTGACTCAAAACGCGGTCCCAAGAGTGGTAACGTGCTTGAAGTGCTCGGTTCCTACGACCCCAAAGCAGGCAAGCGCGAATTCAAGGGTGAACGTATAACCCACTGGCTTTCCCATGGAGCGAAGACTTCCGGCACGGTTCACAACATGCTCATTGACGCAAAACTTGTTACTGGCAAAAAGCTGAACGTGCTTCCGAAAAAGAAACCTATTCTGAAAGAAGCGAAAGAGGGAGCCCCAGAGGCAAGCGCATCCGCCCCGGCTTCTGCCGAAAAACCGGCTGAATCAGCTCCGGAAACTCCCGTAGAAACGCCTGCGGAAGTGTCGGTAGAACAGGCGTCCGAAACAGTTACGCAATAGGGATACTTGCCACCGTTTTTCTCCCGCGATAAAATTGAAAGGTGCCGTGCGGTTTGCCGCGAAGGCTTTATAAGAGTTAAGACAGCTATGCTTCTATGGCAGAACGGGACCAGGAATTTTTGGAATACGTCGTGAAGGGGTTGGTTGACAATCCGGATGCCGTAAAGGTCAATCGGGCGGTGGATGAACTCGGCGTTCTCCTCACGCTTGATGTCCATGCGGACGATATGGGAAAAATTATTGGCAAGTCGGGGAACACGGCAAAAGCGATTCGGACAATCTTGCGCGTGGTTGGCATGAAAAACAATGCTCGCATCAATCTGAAGATCAACGAACCGGAAGGAAGCACCCGCGGCACAATTCCCACAACGTACGTGTCGGAGAAAATTATGCCGACCATGAAAACAGTTGATGAGGTGATGGATGACCTGAAACTCTAGTACGCAGAACGTAGTCTGTAGAACGTAGGACGTAAAAAATCGGAGTAGAAAAAACAGGAAAAGCGCGGTACAGTAGTACCACGCTTTTCTTTTGATTCCATGCATTTCCACATCATTACGCTGTTTCCCGAAGCGATGGAAGGGTACTTCAGTGCCTCAATTTTGGGCCGCGCGCAGAAAGACAAGAAAATAAAAGTCTCGTACTATAATCCGCGTGATTTCACGAAGGACAAATGGCGCCGCGTCGACAGGCGCCCTTACGGTGGCGGCCCGGGCATGGTGATAGAGGCGCCCGCGGTGCTCAGCGCGGCGAAAAAGGCGATAGGAAAAAACAAAAACGTAAAAGTTATTTTTCTTTCTGCAGATGGCAAACAGTTTACGAACACGACGGCGCGCTCCTACGCAAAAAAGTTCAAGCACCTCGTGTTCATATGCGGCCACTACGAAGGGGTTGATGCGCGTGTGCGAAAGATACTCAAAGCGAAGGAAGTTTCCATCGGCCCCTACATCCTCACCGGCGGGGAAGCGCCGACCCTCGTCATCGCCGATGCCGTTGCGCGCCAGCTCTCGGGCGTGCTTGGAAATTTCGAATCGCTGGAGGAAGACCGGATTGCCTCGTCCGAGGTGTACACCCGTCCGGAAGTTCTTACCTTCGGGGGTAAAACGTACCGCGTTCCCAAAGTACTCCTATCGGGGCGCCACAAGGATATAGAGGAATGGAAGAAGGGGCGCGGGATACGAACCTCAAAACCCGCAGGTGTGGAAAAGAGGGATTGACAAGAAATCCATCTCCATATATACTCTTTCGGCTACACTCTCCGATTGAGTATTGACTGCGTAGTTGAAGATTACAAGATCATCGGTGAAGGTCTTGCACACAAGCGCGGTACATACGTAGAACTGTTTCCATAGTGAGACCCCTCGCACGGGGGGCCGGTTTTTTCTCTCGTTTTATTATTTGACTCTAAACTACACACTTCCCGTATGTCCACAGGCCACATGGAGAAAAAGCACTTCGGCAGGTTCCGCGAGCCGCTCGCAAGCCCGGTTAATTTTGTGGAAGCGCAGGTGAAGTCGTTTGAGCTCCTACTCTCCGAGGGCGTTCGCGAAATTTTTAAAGAGTTTTCTCCTCTCCGCGATTACGCGGGGAAAAAATTCGACCTTGAGTTCGTAAAAATCGAACTTGGCGAGCCGAAGTTCAATGAGCACTACGCGAAAGCGAACAAGCTGACCTACGATGTGCCTCTGCGCGCCCTCGTGCGGGTTAAAAATAAAATGCTCCAGAGCGTCAAAGAGCAGGAAATTTTCCTCGCTGATTTTCCGCTGATGACGGAGCACGGCACGTTCATCATCAACGGCGTCGAACGCGTCATCGTTCCCCAGCTCGCGCGTTCCTTCGGAGTCTTTTTTACCGGACAGGAAATTAAAGGAA
>CAYHWH010000084.1:0-2565 GCA_964360325.1 uncultured Candidatus Saccharibacteria bacterium
AGTCTCTTTTGGAGAGCAGATGCTTCCTTGACACCCATCATCTCGACCACATCATAACCGCCGCCTTTCTGCAAATCGCGACCATATACTTTTTGAGAGCAAACTTTTTAGGCACGTTTCTTTATGCCGCACCATTTATTTTGACTTACCAATTCTTGTTCCTCTGGAGTTACTCAAAGGCTCCAAATTTTATAATCATTTGGTTCGTTACCACCGCTTTGACCAATACCATTGCTCTTGTCTTGGGATATTTTATTTACCACGAACAAATCTCCTCGTTGAACTGGATTGGCGTGGTTCTAGTTTTGAGCGGTGTTGTTTTGCTAAACATGAAATAACCCTCTAACCCGAGAGCCCCAACAGGTTGCCTTTAGAAGCGCTTTAACATCCTTGTGGTTATTGGACTCATGGGGCACTGAACCCGAGTGGTCCGCCAGAAAGGGTTTCGCAAGCGAACGCAACTCACCTCACGAAGTTTATCCCGACGCAGGAGGGACTCGGCGGGTACTTCAAAGTCTGATACAATGCACTCATGAAAGGTTTCATCTCCAATATAGAGAAACTCTCTCTTGAGAACGAGAATTTTCGGAAGGTCTTGTATACCGCGAAAAACAGCCAGCTTGTGGTCATGAGTCTGAAACCCGGAGAAGACATCGGCGAAGAAATCCACCATCTGGACCAATTTATCCGCTGTGAAGCCGGCGTCGGAAGGGCGGTGCTCGACGGTGTGTCGCACGATATACGCGACGGGTTTGTCGTGGTGGTTCCCGCGGGAACAAAACACAACATCATCAACGATTCTCCGGACAAGGACCTCAAATTGTACACGCTGTACTCTCCCCCGAATCACCGCGACGGCACCGTGCATGAAACCAAAGAGCGAGCGGAGGCCGACGAAGGGGAACACTTCGACGGCGTGACGACGGAATAGAACATGTTTGAACTCACCGATAAAATCGCACTGGTTACGGGCGCCGTGCTCTATGTCGATGGCGGCTGGCTTGCCGCGTAAAAACGAAACACATAGCGATGCGTATTTTTCCAGGCGTGTTCGTGTCAGCCGCGCTCCTTATTCTCACGGTGCTTCTGTTCGTGTTTGTGCCGCCGCCAGCGCCCGTTTCTCCTCCCGCGTACGCGACGCCGATTTCAATCGGGAGAGCATCCGGCGCCGTTTCGCTTTCGGTCGAGGTTGCCGATACGGCGGAAGAGCGCGAGCGCGGACTTTCGGGACGGGAAAGTTTGGAGGAAAACCAGGGTATGCTTTTTGTTTTTGAAAAACCGGACGCATACCGGTTTTGGATGAAAGGGATGCGTTTTCCGATCGACATCCTCTGGCTCAATGAGAACAAAAAAATTGTCGGAGTAGAGGCGGACATCGCGACAAGCACGTATCCGGAAGTGTTTATACCGAAAGAGGAGATTTTGTATGCGCTTGAAGTACCGGCCGGATTTGTCCGCACACACGCTGTCCTCATCGGGGAGGTCGTTCGCGTGCCGTAGATTTTCTTTCTTTTCCGTGGTATAGTGGTCGTGTTGTGCTGGGTAATCGCTGTTGAGTTTGTTCGCCGCTTGCGGCGGGCAAAATTGGCAGAGGAAAGTCCGAACACAGCGATTCTTCCGCGCAAGCGGGAGAGGGGAAGGGTAATGGGTAACTCCCATACGGAGCAATCCGCGAGGTGCGAACAGAAACGCCCGCAACCGAAAGGTTGAGGGATTCTCCATGAGAATAGCTTTCCGGCGACGGAAAGGTGAAACGGCTAAATCCTTACCTCTGTGCAAGGCCGTGCGCCAATTTTGTTCACCGCAGGTGATTACAAAATTGAGCGTCCTGAGCGAAGCGAAGGGCTACCCCTCGTAAACTCGGGATTCTCAGTTTTGCGCCGCCTCCGGTGGGCAGGATTGGTGAGTGCCGCTCGAGGTTCTGTGCAAACAGAATCCCAGATAAATGGTTGCCGCTCCGTGGAATGCCGTCGCAAGGCGGCCAGCTCACGGGGTACAGAATTCGGCTTACAGGCACAACAACACGTATGACAAAAGCCCGCAGTGTATGCGGGCTTTTGTCTTTCGCCGGCCGGACAGCTCTGTACACAGGTTTTGCCGTTTCTGCGCGCCAGCGAATCGCGTTATACTTAGGGCACATGGAGCAAAAGTCAAAAATTGACGCAAGCGCAAGGTGGCTCGTCCTCTCGCTTGTCGCCCTGCTTCCCGTCGCGGCGGTTCCTCTTTCTTTTGTTCCGTTCCAATTCACAAAAACCTTTTTCCTGTTCGTGTGCACGCTTCTCGCGTTTATGCTGGTGCTTTTTCGTCGCCTGCGGGACGGCGCCGTCGCGCTCCCGAAGCACCCGCTCTTGTGGGCCGTCTGGGGAATACCGCTTGCGTACGTCGCCTCGGCTATTTTTTCAAGTAACATCCGCGATTCCCTCATAGGACTTTCCTTTGAGACGGATACGGCGGGCTTTTTTATTATCGGCGCAATTCTTCTTTTCCTCGGCGCGGTTCTTTTTCAGACGAAAACCTCCCACCTGCGGGTATACATGGCTTTTCTTATTTCGTTTGCGGTTCTCG
>CAYHWH010000085.1:0-2554 GCA_964360325.1 uncultured Candidatus Saccharibacteria bacterium
CGAACCAAGATTCACGGCTTCAAAGGCCGCTGTCCTACCATTAGACGACCCGGCAGCACAGGGCATAAATAACGACAACTTGCTTATCCCACCACACTCGGCCTGGTGGCCTCAGTATTTCCTCGTCTCCACTCGTCAACATTAGCCTCGCCCGTAGGCTAGAGCCTTCAGGCTACGGCCGAGGGACGACCCCTAATTATCCATATGACGACCCCAATAACACAAGCAATGTATCATAAACGGGAGCGTTTTTCTTCGCGCTTTTCAATTTCGCCGTGGTCAAGGCCAAAGTAGTGTGCCACCTCATGCCAAACCGTTTCCGCAACAACGCGCCTCACACGCTCCGGATTCCCTTCCGCTTCTTCTTCAATCGGCCTCCGGTATATCGTAATGACATCCGGCAGAGTCGCCCCGATGCCGTACATGTCCCCGCGCTCGGTGGCCGGAATGCCGACGTAGCGCCCGAAAAGCGTTTCGTCTTCCCCAAGCCCTTCTTCGCAGCGAACCTCGTCCGAAGGTTCGTCTTCAACGATAAAGGCGACATTCTTCACTTTCGCGCGGAATTTTTCGGGAATGGCGGAAAGCCACGCCTCCGCGACCAAATCTTCAAATTCTTCTTTTTTCATCATACGTTGTCTGCGTATCCATCTTGAACCAATTTTCCCCGAGACACAATGCGCCCCCGCTTGTTTAAGGCGGGGGCGGGAAACATTCCCTTTTCAGCGCGGGGGCGGCAATTGTTTTTGTGTTTCCTGATTTTGTCTTTCCGGAGAAAGGCGATACCAAACGACGTTCAAAAGTCCTTCAACACACTTAAACATTTCATCAAACCTTGATGCGGGACTAAAGTACGAATAACCCAGCTTCTTCTTCTGCAGCTGTTTTTTCATTTCATCAAGGTCGCTCTTCACCCTCTTCCAAAAATCCTCGATGAAAACCGAATCGTAACTGCAAAGGTGTATCATCACCAGCTTTACGAGGAAACTGTACTCCTTAAAGATGGCGGCATCAAGCCGACGAACCCCGGCAGAGCGCTCGTCGAGAGCGAGAAGGAGAAACCAGTCGGAGTCCTCCTTCCATATTCCTTTTTCGTCTCGCAAATGACGTCTTACCCAGGCATCGATTTCTGCCGACATGGCAATCTCCCCCGTTTTTTGCTGTTCTGCTGCGTGGTTCTACTGTAAAGGAGAATACTCTTAGAAAAGTCTCTGTCAATGAGGCCTCACTCGCCCTTTCCGAGCACCTTGGCAAGCGCAAGCTCAAGCGGCAACTGCGGAATGTAGGAGGAACCAGTCTGTATGTATGCGTCGAGCAATTCGCGAAGAAGGGCGGAATTGATGCGCTGCTCTTTCAGCGCGGATAATCTGCCAAGCAGGGCAAAATCCTCCTCGCCGAACTGTTCCGAAAGCTCCCGTTTGAGTTCCGGCGCGAGGCGCAAAAGCATGACAGCCCGGGCTTTGTGGAGAAGAAGTTTTAGAAATATCTTCATGTCAATCGCTCCCGCGGACGCTTTCGCGACCGCGGCAAGGGCCTCGGCAAGTTTTCCATCTTGAACCGCCGAGAGAAGCTCGTTGACGAGAGTTCCTTTCGGAACGCCCGTGATTTCTTCCACATCTTTAACGTTGATGTTTTTTTCTTTCGAGGACGTAACGACTTTTTGCAAAATGCCGTGGTGTCGCGGAACGAGCCGTCGCCCAAAAGCGCGATGAGATCCGCCGCCGCGCTTGCGAGCGCATATCCTTCTTTTTTTGCGACGGAAAGCACAAATTTCCGCAGAAGCGTTTCGGACGGCTTCTGAAAGACAAACGTCTGACAGCGCGAGACGACCGTCTCGGGAAGTTTTTCAAGCTCGGTGGTCGCCAGAATAAAGATGACGTGCTTCGGCGGTTCTTCAAGCGTTTTCAAAAGCGCGTTGAACGCGCTTTTGGAGAGCATGTGAACCTCATCGATGATGTACACTTTATAGTGCGAATCAAACGGCAGAGTTGCAACTGCATCGCGAATGGCGCGGATATCCTCGACGCCGGTGTAAGAAGCGGCGTCGATTTCGTAAAGGTCTTTCTCGGACGTGCCGAGCTCGCGCGCAAAAATGCGCGCGACGGAAGTTTTCCCTGTTCCGCGCGAACCGGAAAAAAGATACGCGTGGGCGATGTTTCTTTCTTTGAGCGCCCCTTCGAGCACTTTCACGATGTGCTCCTGGCCGAGAACTTCCGTGAAATTCTGCGGCCGGTATTTGCGGTAGAGCGCGACGTGAGACGGCATTTCGGAAGCCATAGGTTCCCTTATAGTAGCAGAAACGGCGTCCGGAAAAAATGCCCGCTTTTTGGCGCACAAACTTCCCGTGGTACTATATGAGCAGTTGAACCGAAAGCCGTCTTGACGGCAAACCTCAGAGTAAGGAGACGGTGATGGACAGCGACAACAATCCCTATTTTCGCGCTAGAGCCGCAGAAATATCCACTTCCCTCGAAGAACTCGCGAAGTTTGCCGAAGACCCTCACTCGTGGGTCCGGACAAAGGCCGCCGGAAACAAATACACGCCCATGGAGACGTT
>CAYHWH010000086.1:0-2549 GCA_964360325.1 uncultured Candidatus Saccharibacteria bacterium
TTTCGGGTTGGCGTTCGAAAGGGAAGGGTTATACCATTACGCTATGTCATCTTCCGTCGAACAGATAAAAGAAAGACTCGGAATTGCCGATATCATCGGTTCGTACATAAAAATTCAAAAAGCGGGCGCAAACTTCAAGGCGCTCTGTCCGTTCCACAGCGAAAAAACGCCGTCGTTCCACATTTCGCCAGCGCGCAACTCGTACTATTGTTTCGGGTGCGGCGAGAAGGGAGACATTTTTTCGTTCGTCCAAAAATTCGAAGGCCTCGATTTTCCCGGCGCGCTCCGCCTTCTCGGCGAGCGCGCCGGCATACCCATCGTCTATGAGCGGAAAGAAACACGGGGCGAGCGCGAGCGGCTGTACGATGTTCTCGAAAAAGCGACGGTGTTTTTTGAGAAAAATCTTAGGGAGGCACCGCGGCAGTATCTCGCGGGGAGAGGACTTTCCCCCGAGAGCGCGCGTGCGTGGCGTATCGGGTACGCGCCTGCCCCTGCGACGGATGGGTGGCGGGCGCTCCTTTCTCATCTGCGTTCTTCCGGATTCTCGGACAAAGAAACTGAACAGGCGGGTCTTGTAAAACGTCCTGAGGACGCGGCCGGGAAAGATCTCTACGACCGGTTCCGCGGACGCATCATGTTTCCAATCAGTGATTCGGTCGGTAGAGTCATTGCGTTTTCCGGGCGTATATTTCCGGAGGATGAAGCCGGTGCGGAAAAAACGGGAAAGTACATCAACAGTCCGGAAACGGAGCTTTTTTTCAAGTCAAAAACACTCTACGGTTTCGACAAGGCAAAGGGCTTCATACGGAAGGCAGATTTCTCGATTCTCGTCGAGGGGCAGATGGATGTCATTCTGGCGCACCAGGGAGGGTTCCCGAACGCCATCGCGCTCTCGGGGACGGCGTTGTCCCCGGAGCATCTTGTTGCGCTGGGACGCCTCTCAAAGCGCATGGTAATCGCGCTTGATGCCGATAGTGCCGGAATTTCGTCGGCCGGCAAGGGAGCGCGCGCAGCGCTTTCCGCTGGGTTTGACGTAAAAGTCGCCGCGCTTCCGGCAGGACTTGATCCTGCCGACCTTATCTCCAAAGATAAAGAAGCGTTCCGCACAGCGGTGCGCGAAGCGAAACACATTGTCGAATTTTATCTTGAAACGCTTAAAGCGCGCGTATCCGACGAACGAAAACTGCGGCTTGAGGTCGGACGCGTCGTTCTCCCGTACATTGCCGATATTGAGAGCGCCATAGACCAAGCCCACTTTGTTTCCCGCATCGCCGAGGCGCTCTCCATCGCCGAAGAGCCGGTGTGGCTTGAGGTGCGGAAGCGTGGAGCGGAAAAGAAGACGGAAAAAAAGACCTACATGCCGCAAGCTCAAGAGCAGAAGGTTGCGGATTCGGGAGCTTTTTTGAGTGAGCGCCTTTTCGGGCTTTTCTACTGGCAGGAAGCCTCGAAAACGCCTCTCCTTGACATTCCTTCTCTCGAGAGAGAAATGAGAAGGCTTCTTGGCGACGAAAATTTTGACAGCCTTTGTTCTTTCTACCGAAAAGATTCCGAGAAGTTCATATTCGCCGCTGAAACATTTTTTGAAAAATCGCCGGATATCGCGGCATCGCGCGACGAACTTCTTGAAAATCTTGAAAAAGATATTCTCAAGAACAGACTTGAATCCATATCCGCGAAACTGAAGAAGGCGGAGGAAGAGAAAAATCACGATCGCATTTCCGAACTTTCACATGAGCACAACGAAGTCTCGAAGAAACTGCAGGCGCTCAAAAATCGAAGCATTTCCCTATAAATTTTTTCTGTGGTAGAGTGAGACCCTCGTATGTCCCGAAAAACAAAAAAAACTTCAAAAAAAAAGCGCGCGCGACCGGGCAAAAAAACCGTCAAAAAAGCGAAGCGAAAGGCAGCCCGTCCCCCCAAAAGGAAGGCTGCTCCGAAGCCACGCAACAAGAAGAAGATTTCCGACGGTGCGCCCAAAATAAAAGTTTCAAAAAAGGCGGCAGACCTTGCCCTGAAATCGCGGAGGCTTCTTGAGCGCGGGCGCGAGCGCGGTTTTGTGACGTACGACGAAATTCTCAAGGAATTTCCGACCATTGAAGACGACGTGCTTTTCCTTGAAGAGCTTTATGAAAAGCTCAATACCGCCGGCGTCGATGTGCTCGAGGGCGGCGGCCTCCTTGAACTTGAGGAGGAAGCGCCCGCGAAGAAACACGTCTACGGCGGCCGTTCCGATTCGCCGTACGACTCGATTCAAATGTACCTGCGGGAGATAGGGAAGTATCCCTTGCTCACCGGCGTGGAAGAGCGGGAGCTCGCGAAGCGCATCACCGAGGGAGATGAAGAAGCGAAAAACCTGCTCGCCCGGGCGAACCTGCGTCTGGTGGTTTCAATCGCAAAAAAGTACGTCGGACGAAGTCCGGACCTGACGCTCCTTGATCTTATTCAAGAAGGGAATCTCGGTCTTTTCAAAGCGGTCGAGAAATTTGATTACACGAAGGGGTATAAATTTTCAACCTACGCGACGTGGTGGATACGCCAAGCCATTACCC
>CAYHWH010000087.1:0-2535 GCA_964360325.1 uncultured Candidatus Saccharibacteria bacterium
GCCAACTCACGTTGGCGGGAATCGTGCTAATCCCAGATGGGAAGGTTTTCGAAGATTTCGAGCGCCTCATCGATCTCGTCGTTCGTGATGACGATGGGCGGCATGAATCGGATGGCTTATTTGCCGCATCCCAGAAAAGCCACGACGTGAGACCCGCGTCCTCGGTCGCCTGAATTTGCGCCCGCACCATCTCCGGCGTATAGGCGACCGGATAATCGAAACTCTGCAGCCACGGACGAATTTTTGAAGCCGGGTAAACCGCCTTTTCGTACAGCTGGGGAGTCGTGGAGGCGATTGCGACGGCGTTTAGACTCGGGACGGTCGTGGTCGCCGCCACGGTCCTCTCCACCGCTACTCTCATGGCAAGATGCACGATGTCGTACGAGTGCGCGTTCACGTTTTTGTACCCGTTGAAGCCCGCGGGATAGTGAGACGGGTACACCATCGGACTGACGTAGTCGAAGTACGGCAAGGCGCGCTCAAGCACCTGGCCGATGTTGAGGTCGTCGTAGTTGGTTGCCGCCATGCCGAAGAGGTCTGCGGAGAGCACGGCACCCGTCGGCCGCAGTCCGTCCGCAAGGTATTTGAAAAACTCTTCCAACACCTGCGGCTTGCTCTTCCCCGTATCCCAGGAATACACGGCTTTGCTCATCGGTCCGTCGGAGGGGAAACGGATATAATCAAAATTCAATTCATCAAACCCGAGTTCGTACGCCTCCTTTCCGAGTTCAATGATGTTGTCCCAGTACGGCCGCGCGCCGACATCCACGAACGCGAGTCCTTTGTAGTCTTTCCATACGCCGCCGTCTTTATGTTGAACCGCCTGCTCCGGATGAATGCTCGTGTAGTAGGGATTCTGAAACACGGTGATACGGCCAACAACATATATTCCCTTCTCGTGAAGCTCGCCGATAAATGTCCGCATATCGCGAGCGCCGCACGCGCCTGACACGGCGTTCTTCAGCGCGGGATTGTCGGTCGGAAAAGCGATTTTTCCCGTGTAGTCCCGTATGTCAATGACAATGGTATTGAGTTCCGTATCTTCAACAAGCTTCACGAGCGAATTCCGAAACGACGGCGTTCCCGCAACGCACTGCGACATGTAGATGCCCTTGACCGGATTCGGCGTTGTAAGATGTACAATCGCCGGTTTCTGTTCCGCCATCGCGGTTGTCGTCGCGAGATTTTCTCCGGAGGCGCGATACGTCTTCGAGACAAGCGCCGGGGAGCTGAAATACATCAGAGAAAAAAGACCTGCGGCCGATACGCCAGCAAGAAACATTTTCCTGTTTTTCAGGATGGCGCTACGCACCCGTTTCTTTGTTTTTAGCATTGGTATCCCCGTTCGCCGTTCCATTTTTTCCATCATTTTCAACAAACGATTCGCCGGTACGGCGTAGGAGAGACCAGAGACCTTTTGCCATAAGTTCCCGTCGAAGCTCGAAACCGACTCCCGCAATGAGGAGACCCGAAAGCGCGAGGAGCGCCGTTCGCCACGAGCCGGGAAAACCCAAAAACGGGACAAGAGCGACCCACAGACCAAGAACCATAATGACAGCGTCTTTTGACATACAAAATTCTAATTCTCTTTCAATATACGTGCAGTATACGCGACACGCTACGCCGGAGCAACAAGTACGACGAATTCTCCGCGAACCGTATCGGGGTGGAGCGCGAAGCGGGCTTCCAGTTCCAGCGCCGTACCCGAAAGAAATTCTTCGTAAATCTTGGTGAGCTCACGAGCAAGGATAATACGCCTGTCGGGCATGTGCTTTCCGCACGAAGCAAGCGTTTTTAAAATTCGATGCGGTGATTCATAAAAAACGACAGTCCGCTTGCTCGCCGCAATCTCTTTAAATAGAGTTTCTCTTCCCTTCTTGTGCGGTAAAAACCCCAAAAACAAAAAATCGGACGACGGCAGGCCGCTTGCCGAGAGCGCGGCGATACCCGCGCTTGCTCCCGGGACCGGCACGACAGCAACTTCATCTTTGAAACGCTCGCGCACCTTGGAAACGAGAAGAACGCCGGGGTCGGAAATGGCCGGCGTGCCGGCATCCGATACCAACGCGAGGTTTTTTCCCTCCTCAAGCAGCGTAAAAATATGCTCGACTTTTGAGAGTTTGCTGTGGGCGTGGTACGAGAGCGTCGGCGTGTGAATGTCGTACCGCGCCAGCAACTTTTTTGTCACGCGCGTATCTTCGCAGAGAATCATGTCGACCTCTTTCAAAATCCGCAGAGCCCGAAGCGTTATGTCTTCAAGGTTTCCAATTGGTGTTCCTACAATGTAGAGCGTCCCCATATTATTCTATTCCAATATTCTCAAGAATTTGAGAATAGATTCCGCCCGACTGGTTAGCTTGTGGCAGACCCGATTGCCGGCATTCCGTTTGAGCACCAATCCGGCAATAGCCAAGCGGCGCGTGTGTTCGGACGCGGTCTTGAAATTGATGTTGAGGCCAGTCGCTATTTCATCGACGGACATTTCCGGTGTTCGCCGCAGTAATTCCAAAATCTGAATGCGGCGATGGTTCGCAA
>CAYHWH010000088.1:0-2523 GCA_964360325.1 uncultured Candidatus Saccharibacteria bacterium
CACGGAAGCCCCGAAGTCGCGGCCTGGCGAAGCATCTCACGGTCCTTGTCCGTTTTCACGACGGGCAAACACCACAGATCCGGCCGAAGGCCGCCCCGAAATAAATCGTTCCGGGTCCACACGAGGTGGTGCGGCGTAATCGTCGCGGCGATGTCCTTCCTGCCCGATTCAAACTGCGCTCTGATGAAGGACGCTCCGTACGCCGTGCTCACGTGCTCGAATACGATAGGGAGTTCGGGAAAATCAACGAGGATCTTCGTAAGCACATGCTCGATGAACATGGACTCCCTGTCGAAGATATCGACGTCTTTTCCGTCCGGACCGCGGAGCATTTCTCCGTGAATGAGGAGCGGCATGCCGATATCCTGCATCACCTTGAGCGCGGGGTAGATATTTTCCACATCGGTGACTCCGTGAGCGGAGTTTGTCGTCGCATGGGCCGGATACAGTTTCGCTGCCACCCACACCCGATCCTCGGTCTGGTTTCCGCGGAACCCAAGCCTAATTTCTTCAGGGCTTGTTTCGTCGGTGAGATAACACGTCATGAGCGGGGTAAATGTATGCCCCGCTGGGACGGCCTTAAGAATCCGATCGCGGTAGGCGATTGCCTCCGCTACCTTCGTCACCGGCGGAACGAGATTCGGCATCGCGATCGCCGCGTGGCACCAGTTCATCGTCGAGGGGAGCACTTGCGCAAGCGTATCGCCATCACGAAAATGGACGTGGGCATCGAAGCCCTTTCGGAGCGTAATTTGCGTAATTTCCATGGCAAAGATCCTTCCATTTGCGTCGCTTTTCGCGACGGACACAACTAAGCGGAACCCTATCACACTCGGGATAAAAACGAAAGAAAAAACGGCCTTTCCACGAGGGAAAGGCCGAGTGTCGCTACGACAAGATTTTTCAGGAACTGTCGCCGAGATATTTTTCAGCCCCAAGGAGTTCGGCGAACTCTTGCAGGACGCTCGAGAAAATCCTTGGTCCGAACTCGAGCAGCGCGGTCGCGATCATCACACCGGAAGCTCCCGCGTTGAGGTAGTCGAGCATGTCGCTTCCGTTGAACACGCCGCCGGCGCCGATGACGTCGATGTGGAGGGGAAGCGCACCGCGGAGAGTCTTCACGACACGAAGGCCGTGCTCCTTGAGCGGCCTGCCGGAGAGTCCGCCGAGGTGGTTGCCGCCATTGAAGGAGAGCGCCGGGCCGCCTTCTTCGTGAGTGCGGTTTTGGTTCGGCAACGTGTTCACGGCGATGACTCGGGAGACGATGTTGGTCTCCGAAATGCGCCGGGCCAGCCGAAGAAGCACTTCGGCATCTTCAACCGGCGAGAGCTTCACGCTCACCTTGGCGACCGTGGGAATCGCCGCCCGCACCTTCAGCAGGATTTCGGAGACAAGTTCCGGCTCGTAGGAGGGGATGGGTTTTTGTTTGCCATCCGGCCCCCATACGTTCGGGCATCCGAAATTGAGCTCGACGTCGTCGACCCCGCATCGAATGAGGACACCCGCAAGCTCGGCGTACTCTTCCGGCGAAAATCCGGCGATGCTCACCCGCAGCTCGATGGCATGCCTTGCGGCGAGGCTCCGAAGTCTGGGAAGCCAGCCGAGGAGTGTCTTGATACCCGGGTTTGGCATACCGAGAGAGTTCAACGCCCACTGTTCTTGCCTGTGGTAGTGGTAGGTGTCACCCGTGTTGCCCGTCCTCGTCTCCTTCGTAATGGAACCGATTGTGATGGCGGTGACGCCGGATGTGAGAAGTCTCTCGAATTCTTTGGGGGTTTTTACTGTTCCCGCAGCGTTTCCGATGAATATGTTGCTCAAAGGAGCCTCCTGTTGTTGTGTTGCCGTTGCTAAAACTATGGAAAGGTCTTTTGCGCCCATTCTACTTGAGTCAGTTTTTTACGCAAATAAAAAACCGACGTCTCAACTTTAGAGGGACGCCGGTTTCAAGAGAAAAAGAAAGACCGGCACCCCTTCCATTGTCAGGGCACCGGTTGACCTCGTGATAGTGGCTGAGGATTAATTAAAATATTTTTTCATTTATACCTCCATTTGTAATATAAAAGCATTAAAGAGCAAGCAAGAGGCAGTATATTCATAAATAATATCCAGTTATCCGGCTTTAAAAAACCGTACAACATGAGAAATATTGCCTGCAGAGTAACAATAATCAAAAACCACAGAGAGATGTCCATGGTCTCTCTCATTTTATAAGTTTTATGAACTTGCGGAATAAATCGTATTGACGTAAGTATTCCAGCCAGCAGTCCAAGAATATCTATAAACTTCATGCACCTATTATATACCTTAACCAACACGGAACACACTTCATTTTCAGAACCGATGTCTTTATACTTTGCTTGATAATCACAAATTCATTACTTTCGCTGTTTCTATTATAAATGAGTAAAAAAAGAAAAAACTACAAAGGACGCTTTGGACACGGAACTTGTAGTGTGTGGGCAGGGGGGCGAGATATCTCCGAGTCGGTACTGATGGGTATTGAAGTTATTCGAGCAGTGAATG
>CAYHWH010000089.1:0-2514 GCA_964360325.1 uncultured Candidatus Saccharibacteria bacterium
CTTGGGCGGATGCTCTGCTCGGGCCGTCGCCCTGCGCAAGGCTCCTCAACATAACCGCCTTCATTTGAGTTTCGTGGTGTAAAGTCATAAAGTTTAGGAAGTCAGGAGAGAATTTCTTTTTCCTTGCGTCCCGCAAGTTCTTCAAGTTTTTTGTTGCCCTCGTCTACGAGTTTCTGCATTTCGTCCTTCGCCCGAAATTTCTCGTCTTCGGAGAGTTCCCCGTCGCGCTCTTCCCGCTGGATTTCTCCCCACACCTTGTCCCGCTCGGTACGCAGGCCAACGCGAGCTTCTTCAAGTTTTCCTTTCGCGATTTTCAAAAGCGCCTGGCGACGCTCCGCGGTGAGCTCCGGAAAAAATACCCGCACGCCCTTGTCGTCGACGCCGACCGAGACGCCGAGGTTTGCGAGCGTAATCGCTTTTTCAATTTCCTTTACCCCCGCGGCCTCCCACGGCACGAGGCGCAGAGTGCGGGCATCCTCGGTTGAAAGCGATGCGATTTGCGAGACGGGCACGCGCGAGCCGTAGGATTCCACAAGAACGCCGTCGAGGAGAGCAGGCGTCGCGCGCCCCGTGCGGATGCCGCCGAATTCTTTCGCGAGCCACGCTTCGGTGTTTTTGATTTCTTCTTTGAAAGATTTGAAATTGTAGGCCATTGGAGTTAGCTTTCAGCTTACCGCTTTTAGCTTACAGATTCAAATGCTTGCATCCCCTGAAAGCTGACAGCTAAAAGCTCAAAGCTTATAAATAACATCCTTGCGCTCCACGATTACTTCCCAACCCATCCGCCGCGCATACGCGTAGAGCTTCTTATTCGGATTGAAACACATCGGCCGTTCAACGAGGTCAAGCATCGGAATATCGCCTTCCGTGTCTCCCACGCCGATTGACCCTTTCAGAGTCAGCTTCTCCTTTAGAACGGCGCGCTTCACGATGTTTGCCTTGTTCGCGATGAGGTGGAGGTCCGCGATGCCGCCGGTAAACGTGTCCTCCGGACCGATTTCATAGATGCGTCCGTAGGTTTTGTCAAAGCCGAGTTTTTTGCACAGCGGATCAAGCACGAGCTTCGGCGATTGGGAAATAGCGAGGAGAAAGTACCCTTTCTTCTTGAGCTCTTTGAGAAAATCGCGGGTGAAACGATAGAGGCGCTTTCCCCGTTCTTCCGTGACTTCTTTGCCGACATCCGCGAGCACGCCGTACGGCACACCGCGGATGTATCGCTCAAACGTTTTCACCACAGCTTCGATGTACTCCTGGTACTCTCCCTCGCGGTTGAGCCACGAGAGATATGCCCGTTCATATTGAGCGTGCGCCTTCGACGGAAAAACTCCTCTCCGGATGAGCTCCTCCACAAGTTCAACGAGCACGCTTGAGCGGAAAACGGTTCCGTCAATATCAAACACGGCAACTTTTTTCATATCTCCATTGTACTCCTACCGCGCCTTTGGCCAACTGTCCGCCGCTTTCGGATAGAGCTTGGTGAGCGGGTGGTTGCGGCACTCGTGCCGGCGCGCCGGACAGATTCCTCTTCCGTAATTGATGAGCCGGTAGGTAAACCTAAACCACTCGCTCTTCGGCAAAATCGCTATTAGGTCCCGCTCAATGCGAACCGGGTCTTTGTAATCGCTCAAATTAAAACGCGTCGCGAAACGCTTCACGTGGGTATCAACCGCAATGCCGGAGACAACATCGTGCGCGTTTCCGAGAACCACGTTCGCGGTTTTCCGCGCGACGCCGGGAATGACGAGCATCTCCTCCATCGTCTTCGGAATTTTCCCGCCGAATTTTTCTTTCACCATCTTCGCCGCCGCGAGAATATTTTTCGTCTTGTTGCGGAAGAAGCCGGTCTGATGAATGTCTTTCTCAAACTCCCTCGGGTTGGCTTTCAGATAATCGCTAAGCGTGCGGTATTTTTTGAAGAGTCGCGCAGTCACTTTGTTTACCATCACGTCGGTACACTGCGCGGAGAGTTCCACCGCGACCAAAAGCTCCCAATTATTTTTGAAACGAAGCGCGATGGAGGCGTCCGGAAAGAGGCGCGCGAGCGTGCGGCTCATGCGCACTACTCTCTTTTTTCGCTCGCGCGCTTGTTTCTCATTCATATTTAGAATCCCTATACCACAAGAGCGATGTGCTCAAGAACCGCCTTGACCGAGGCTCCCTGAAGACGTAAATCCTGAATCGCCCGTAAAAGCGTCTGCAGGACTTCCGCTTTTTCTACGGAAAGCGGCTTCTCCGTTTCTCCGCGCACTTCCGAAAGAAGCGCCGCGACAAAAGACAGCGCGCCCGTACGATTTTTCTCTTCAAGGAAAGGTTTCAGGAGGGTGATTCGTTTTGGAATGGGTGTCTTCAGGAACGTGCGTGCCAGTCCATTATTCTGCCCCGAGGGCGCTCCCGAGAGAAGCGCGAGCCTGGAGCGGAGCGTCGGCAGGAGCGTCTCAAGAACCGGTGTAATAATAAAAAAGTGCGTTTCAGGGACAGGCTCCTCAATCGCTTTCAAAAGCGCGTTCTGCGCCT
>CAYHWH010000090.1:0-2495 GCA_964360325.1 uncultured Candidatus Saccharibacteria bacterium
ATGTTCCGAAAACAGTAATTACCCCCTCTCAGCCAACACAGTCGGCATCCCTATCCATTTTGTTGCTCAAAACTACAATAAACACTAATTCCACCCATATTGAGTGGAGTACAAATTTTCCGACTGATTCCAAAATATTCCTAACCAAACCTAATGGCTCTGTTCAGGTTATTCCCTCCGCATCGGGGAATTCAACTAAGCATCTTGCTGATATTGGCGGCCTTATATCCGGAACTAAATACTCATACACAGTAGAAGCCGTTTTGGATTTACAGAGTCAGAAAATAGAAAAAACTTTTACCACTGACTCCCAAACCCTTACTACTACGGTAATACCCGCCAATATCACCACCAACCCGAACGATAGATGGCCGTACCTTAAGCTTTCGTCTGACGCCGTATTTAAGATAAAAAAATTAGTATTTTGGAACGACAGCTCTTACTGCCACTCGAATTCTGCAGTTACAATCTTATACTTGGACAGTCAGTCTAATGGCATTAATCTCAATGCAAAACTCGATGGTTCTGGTCGTTTCCTTTTTAATCTGCCAAACGATGGGTTATCCGTGTCTTCTGTAAGTTTTCGTGTCGGGGCAGACTACGCTAGCACTCATTCTGAAACTTGTACACACGAAGGATTGAGGGTGTCTTTCCTGGGCGGCGAAAGTACTGTCTACCGTGAGAATGGCGAAGGGGTCGAACCGGATACCCTGATACTGACTTCGGCGAATCCGAAATAGTGGACTTGGAAGTCCAACGTCCAAACCTATTGCCGCGCTCTGCCTCTTCCTCCGCTTCAAGGTCGAACCTTGGACTTGGAAGTCCAACGTCCAAACCTACTGCTTGCGATTGGCGACCATGCGGTATACGACGCATAAGTCTTTGCACTTGGAAGTCCAACTTCCAAGTGGCTTCCATTCCGTAGAAACTCGGAATAGTACAAGGCGTTTTGAGTCCGACACCACTTGAAATCACCTCCTTCTGCATCGCACACTACCATATTTATATTCATTTTGTCAAATAGTTCAGCCCGGCCACTCGCGAGTGGCCGGGCTGTGACACCTCCCTGGGAAAGGGGGTTTATGGGCGCATCTGCGTGCGCATTTGCTTCTCGATTTGTTTGCGCGGCAGTCTTTGCCGGAACGTTTCAATTCCGACAAAGGTATCCCTGATGGCTTGTTCTGTCGCCGCCGCGTGATTGTCGAGCGCTTCACGTGTTGCGGCATACGAACTGCACTGGATGAGGATGTTCATGTCCGTTCCGGGGAAAATATCCACAAGGCTCTCCCCGAACCTTTTTTCGAGGCACCGGCGCAACTTGATGATGTTTTCCTCGGTCGCTTCTTGAGAGAATCCGGCGTCAAACCAAACGGCGACGGCAAGGTCCTTTCCTTTGCGGCGATTGAGGGGCACCATCAGAATGGCGTAGTGCGTGGGGAAATCCTTCAGCAACCCCTTCGGGGCTACCGCTTTTGTGTTTACCATTTTCTTCTCGTTCCTTTTCTTTCCCAGGTGTTGTTGTTGAGAGCATGGGCAGAGAACCCACCGCGCACTATTGTAATATACTAATATAAAAATGTCAATCTTTTTTAAAAGCTTCACAACATCCTAAAAAAGTTTCCCCCGCGCCTGCACTGCAGGCGGGGGGGAAAGAAGAAATAGTCTAACCGTTCTTGATTTGCTGAAGCCGCACTCCGCTTCCGATCGCGGCGGCTATCGCGATGAGGATGGTGAGCCACGCGCTATCGGCGATGCCGATGGCGAACGTGATAACGGATGCCGCGAGAAGAATCTTGTAGGAAACCATTCCTACGAGGTCCATACCGACGGTGGTCATGGGGGGGCACTCCTTCAATTTCGGGTTGTGGAAAACAGGGAGAACAGGGCGGAAACTTTTTAACTCCCTTATATTATAGCATGATGCTATCTCATTTGTCAAGTTACGTTTTTTCCGTGGGCATCTCCCTATATGTTCAGGAGGGAATCAACAACAGCTTTCACATCGGCGCCGTCGGCTTTTCCTTTCAGTTCCTTTATTACTGCTCCCGTGAGAATGCCCGCTTTTGATTTTTCGGTGACCCCGAGTTCCGCAATTTTTGCTTTCACGACAGGCTCTATTTCCTCCCAGCTCATCATTTTCGGAAGGTACGTTTCAAGAATTTTCAGCTCCGCTTCTTCGCGGCTCGCGAGATCTTCGCGGGAGCCTTTGCGGAATTGCTCGATGGAGTCTTTGCGCTGTTTAACCATGCGGCGGATAACCGCGAGTGTGTCTTCGTCCGGAAGCGAATCCGTCGGTTTCCGGCCCGTCGCGACAAGCTCATTTACGAACGCGGCGGTGAGACCGCGGAACACCGACAGCCGAACTTCGTCTTTGGCGCGGAGAGCGTCTTTAATGGACTCGCGTATATCTGTTTGCAACATACTTGTATGGTAACAGATTTTGGCGGGATGAGAAGCATGATAGAATAAAAATATGTCGGATTATTTCGTTCTCA
>CAYHWH010000091.1:0-2425 GCA_964360325.1 uncultured Candidatus Saccharibacteria bacterium
CGGCGACATCCCCCTTGTCTATCATTCCATTCTCTGACAAGAGCGAAAGTACATTCATTCGAAAAAGCTAGAGCTGATAAACGTGTTACTGCCCGAGCGGTTTTGCTCCCTGCTGAGCGTTGGAGGTGGTGTTTGTCTGCGCGGCTCGATTCACGCTCCCGAGCGGCGCAAAGGGGTTGTCCCGTCCGACCGGAGCAGGCGCAAGCGCGACGCCGAAATCACGGAGACTTTGAAATGACGGGTCTGCCCAGACACTGTCGTCAAGCGTGAGGGAATGCAGTTCCAAAAGCGTCGCGAGAAGTTCTTGGCTGATGCCTTTATCCGTACCGCTCTCCGGACGTATGACTTGAAGCGATGAAACCGGAGCGCTGTTGCTAAAGAAGAGAAAATAGCCGGCAATGACCGCAATTGAGATAATCCCCCCGAGAACCGCTGTGGTATGTTCGCGAATGAAATCCATATATGTTATCGAAGCCAGTAGGTCTTTAATCCGACTTTATATTCAATCAGGTCGCCGGAACCGACCGCGAAAGAAATCGAGGTAATATCGACAAGACGCAAACTCTGCTCAAGATTCTTCAGAAACTGGACAAAGACGGGATACGTTGCGGGAATCGTAAACGAGATGACGACCGAACCCACGGAACCGTCGTTCCCCGTGATGACCTGTTTATCTTTTTGCGTTTCCGTGTCAATTGAAACGCTCCTGACATGCAACCCGTACTGCGTGGCGATATTGTCCACATCAAGAACCAGTTTCACGTTATCGACGCCGTCGGGAAGCAGTTTCCCGAGACGGGAAATGTCGTTCCCCGAAAACGTGTTGTACCTTGAGAGCAGGCTGTCGCGCAGGGCTTGCAGCTCTTTTGATTTGGAGAGCGCCTGATCGTACGCCCCCCGCTCGCTCTGGAGCGCCGCTATGTCTTGGTAGGTCGGATCGACATAGCCGAAAAATATGGCGATTGAGGCGGCAACAAAGAAAAGCGCGAGAATGTTTTTCATAAGTTCTGAGGCGAAAACTGCATCTGCTGGGTCGGAATATTGTTGCGGTACAGAATTAAAGAAGGATCAAGAGCCGCCGTGAGAGAAAAGA
This sequence comes from uncultured Candidatus Saccharibacteria bacterium, assembly GCA_964360325.1. Lineage (GTDB taxonomy): Bacteria > Patescibacteriota > Minisyncoccia > Phycocordibacterales > SBAW01 > CAYHWH01. The sequence goes on from CAYHWH010000091.1 coordinate 1,094, forward strand.
CGACGTTGCCGGTCTGGTCGAGATTGAGGTCGCTGAAAATCGGGTCTCTGATCTGCTTCGTTTTTGCAAAAACGTCGGATTGAAGCGCAATGTCGCTGAAACTGCGCGCCTGGCCTTTCATGGACACGATTGCTTTCCCCGCGACGGCCGAAAAATTAAGGCTCTGGAAAGCAATGTTCTGGAGCGTTGTTTCGCCGAGAAGTTCAAAGAACGGGGAAATTGCGACGTGCCCCGCGAGCAGACGTTTCGATTCGTTTATTCTGGTGTTAAGACGGATCAAATCTCTGATGAGGTTCGGTTCAAAAGCGGCCTGTGCACGGGAGAGTGTGGCGCTCTGTCCCGCAATGTTTTGGGTAAGGTACCCTTTGTAGAGAAAGGCTCCGGCGGCGAGCACAATGCTTATAACAAGCATCAAAATGGAGACCAGCACAAAAACACCCCCAAATCGCGACACGGACGGACGCGCTTCTTGCAGAGGTCTCTTCGGAATAAATGATGTCGCAACCCTTGTGTCCATACTCCTTTTATATTGTAGCACCTTACCGCAACGAAAAAACGAGGCTTCTGTGTATAGCGGTGCTTCGGTCTCCTACTTCCCCTCCTCTTGCAGTTTTCGGAGCGCGATACCGACGGCAACCGCAAACTCCGGCCCCGCCTCCTGAAGTGTCTTCTCCAGAAACGCAGGCGCTTCCGTTTTCGCAAAAGGATTTCCAAGAATGACTTCCGCGGAGAGCTGCCGCCGCGCAAGCTCGACAACCCCTTTGAGCGCGGAACCGCCGCCGGTCAGTATAACCTGCGTAATATTTTTCCTGTGCTTGTTCTGGTAATTCAAAAGCGTGCGGTTCGCCTCGGAAAAAGTAAAGTCGAGACTCAGGTGGGCGATTTCTCCGAGCTGTCCGCCCCCTTCTTTTTCCTGAACGCCCGCGCCGCCTTCGACTCCGAACTGCCGCTTAAGCTCTTCGGCTCGGGCAACGCTTATCCCGAGCGCCCGCGAAATGGAAATGGTAACGTCCTGCGCACCGCGGTTGATGATGTGGGATTCACGCACGATGCCGTGCTCCACGATGTAGAGCTTGGTATTCGACGCGCCCATGTCGATGATGCAGACCGGCGCGATGCCGTGCTCAAGGACGGCGCGGACGGTGCTGAATACTTCGATTTCAAAAAACGACACCGAGAGTCCCGCGTCGCGAATGATATTCTGGTACGTATTGATGACGTCGTTTCGGATGGCGACAAGAAGCACGTCGATGCTCCTGTGCGGGTCGCTCTCTTCCCGCGCTCCGTCTCCGGAAATGTTCCCCTCTTCTTCCGGAATGGCAAACCAGTCGA
>CAYHWH010000092.1:0-2356 GCA_964360325.1 uncultured Candidatus Saccharibacteria bacterium
AAAGAAAGGATGATAATTTTTTTTCCCCCCTGCACGCTCTTCATTCCGGCAAAATCGCGCGCTCGCCGCGCATCCTCAACGGAAAGACTTGCCGTGTCGTATACGTACGCATCCGGGTTTCCGGAAAGTTTTTCGCCGAGAGCGGTTTCAAAAAAGGAAGCGAGCTCCGGAAAGACAGACACGAAATCGCCCTCAATGCCGTACGCGTGGTGGAGCCGTTTCGGGTCAAGAGAAATTTTCATATTAAAAAGTCTCCAAGAAAATGTTTGGGGTGTGGACCGTACATTATTTTAATCTACCTTTTCGATTATAGCAGAAATTCGGAAATCCACGTTCCGCAAATTCGCGAGTGAACGCGTCCGGCAGTTTCCCATTTCGTTCGGTTAACCGAACGATTTTTTGCGACGCGCACGAAGCGTTCCACGCGGAACACCGCGCATTTTTCATTTTGTGATTTTTCCCGTACTTGCCTACCGCTTCGCAATAATCGTCTTTTTATAGGTATCAAGGTGGTCAAGCGCGATGCCGGTTCCCTTCGCAACACAGTAGAGCGCATCATCCGCCAAGACGGCCTTTACGCCGGTGCGCCGGAAAACTAGTTCCGGAAAATTACGCAGCTGCGACGTTCCCCCGGTCATGATGATGCCCTGGTCAATGATGTCCGCCGCAAGTTCCGGCGGCGTTTCCTGAAGCACGTCGCGGATTGCTTTGATGATTTCGCGCAGTTCCCGTCCAATAGCTTTTACGACTTCGTTGGTGCGCAGTTCGGTGGAGCGAGGCAGGCCCGTGAGAAAATCGCGCCCCTTGATATCAAGCGCGAGCTCTTCGTCCATCAGCACAGCAGAGCCAATTTGAATTTTAATATTTTCCGCAGTTTTTTCTCCAATGGCGAGGTTCGCCATTTTCTTGATGTGGTCGGCAATGGCGCGGTCAATGCGGTCGCCAGCGCACTTGACCGAGGTGGACGCGACGATGCCGCCGAGCGCGATGACCGCGACGTCGGTCGTGCCTCCGCCGATGTCGATGACCATGTGGCCGCGCGCTTCATGAATCGGAATGCCCGCCCCGATTGCCGCGAGGATGGGTTCCTTGACCACGTAGGCGCTTTTGGCCCCCGCCTTGGTCGCCGCTTCAATAACCGCGCGGCGCTCCGTGGAAGTAACGCCGGCGGGAACGGAGACCATCACGTCGGGACGGAAGAGATTGAATTTCCCGAGCGCCTTGTTGATGTAGTAGCGCAACATCGCTTCGGTCACGCGATAGTCGGCAATGACGCCGTCTTTCATCGGACGGTAGAGTTTTATGTTTCCGGGGGTGCGGCCTATCATTTCTTTCGCCTCAAGTCCGATAGCCAGAATTCTGTTGTTGTCTTCGGAAATGGCGACGACCGACGGCTCGTTGAGGACGATACCCTTGCCCGGCACGAAAACAAGCGTGTTGGCGGTGCCGAGGTCAATGCCGAGTTTTGGATTAAAAAATGACATGGAAAAAATTTTGATTTAAACGGACCGGCGGCGTTCTATCGGAAGACCGATTTTTGAAAGCCTCTCCTCGATGCGCTCGTAGCCGCGGTCTATGTGGTAGACATTATTGATGACGGAATCGCCTTTAGCAACGGAGGCCGCGAGAAGAAACGCGAGACCGGCGCGGATGTCCGGACTTTCGAGTGTCCGCCCGACAAGCGGGGTTGGCCCTTTGATGGTGATTTGCTGGGAATTGGCGAGCGTGATATTCGCTCCCATGGAAACCAGGTCCTGCGTATAGTTGAGACGCCCTCCCCAGATAGTTTCAAAAACCGTACTCTCTCCTTCCGCCTGCGTGAGGTAGAGCGTCATGGGGGGCTGAAGGTCCGTGGCAAAGCCCGGGTACTCATGCGTTCTCACGTGAAGAACCCGGAATCGCGGAGTTGTGTCGCTTCGTATGGAAATACTGCTTTCTCCCGCGGTCACAGACATGCCGGATTCGCGAAGCAGTCGGATGAGAATTTCTATGTGCTCCGGATTGCAATCGGTAATTTCAAGGTCCTCCGCGCAGAGTGCGCCGAGAAGCAAAAAGCTTCCTGCTTCAATGCGGTCGGGAATGGTGCGAAATATTTTTCCGTCCGCGCGAAGCATGCCGCCGCCTTCAATTTCAATGGTCGGCGTACCGGCCCCGGTAATGCGCGCGCCGCACGAGTTGAGAAAATCCGCGAGCGCGACAATTTCCGGTTCCATGGCGGCGTTTTTGAGGACTGTTTTTCCTTTCGCAAGCGTCGCCGAAAGCATCAAGGTCTCGGTCCCGGTCACGGTAATAAACATGAAAAAGATTTCCGCTCCACGGAGACCTTCCTGCGCCGTGATGGTGTAGCGGTCTTTCT
>CAYHWH010000093.1:0-2309 GCA_964360325.1 uncultured Candidatus Saccharibacteria bacterium
ATGATCTCCCACCACAGCCTGCGGCGCGCGTGTGACTACTACAAAGACCTCTCCTTCGCGACGGAAACAAAAGCGGGCATACTCGATATCTCGCAAGAAGAGTTGAAAGAGTTCGAGAGTAAGGTAGCGACGCTCGATGATGCGCGAAGATTCATAACGGAGACACTCGGCATGAAAAAAGCATACCGTCTTTCGCGCATCTTTGAGCTTATTCTTGCCGGAGCCCTTTCCGTAAATGCTTCCGACATTCACCTTGAGCCGCAGGATCAAGCGGTGCGCCTGCGCTACCGTCTCGACGGCGTTCTTACCGATATCATCGATTTTGACCACGAAACCTACCATTTACTCACCTCGCGCATAAAACTCATCTCGGGACTGAAGCTCAACGTCGCAAACATCGCCCAAGACGGGCGTTTCAGCATCAAGCTTGATGAAGAAGAAATAGAAGTGCGCACGTCCGTCCTTCCGGGTCCTTACGGAGAATCCATTGTTCTGCGCGTTCTCAATCCAAAAACCATCGGGGTTCCGCTCGAAGCGCTCGGTATTGAACCGAAACTTATGCGGCTCATCGAGCAACAGATACGAAAGCCGAACGGCATGATACTGACAACGGGACCGACGGGAAGCGGCAAAACAACAACGCTCTACGCTTTCCTTTCCAAAATTTACAGCCCGCAAATTAAAATCATCACCATCGAAGACCCTATCGAGTACCACCTCAAGGGAATCGTGCAGACGCAGGTTGATAAGAAAAATTACACGTTTGCCTCGGGACTGCGTTCCGCTCTGCGGCAAGACCCCGACGTTATTATGGTAGGCGAGATTAGGGACCGGGAAGTGGCAGAAACCGCCATCAACGCATCCTTGACTGGGCACATGGTGTTCTCGACGCTCCACACGAACGACGCTGGCGGAACATTTCCCCGGCTCATCGACCTCGGCGTCAATCCGAAAGTTATCAGCTCCGCGCTCACCGTCGCGCTTGCCCAGCGCCTCGTGCGAAAACTGTGCCCTGTTTGCAAAAAAGAAATTACCCTCTCGGGAAAAGAGAAGGAAATCGCGGAGGCGGTTGTCGCTTCCATCAGAGACCGGATGCAGGTGCCGAAAAATCAAACCATTGCGTACGCGCCCGTAGGCTGTCCGGCGTGCAACGGAACCGGCTACAAAGGGCGCATCGGCATTTTTGAAGGCATCGTTGTTGACCAGTCGATTGAGGCTGTTGTGGAAAAAAATCCGAGCGAGCGGGAGATCTGGCAAGCGGCGGCGGGACAGGAAATACTCACCATGCAGCAAGACGGCGTGCTCAAAGTGCTCGCGGGAGTAACCTCGTTTGAAGAACTCTCGCGAGTAATTGATTTGGAAGAGCGGTACGTGTAAGCTGAAGACGCACCGCGCTCTTTGAGAATCGAGAGGAGAAAGCTCTAAGCAATATTTTTTATGAAAGCGGGCCGTTTCCTGAGGATAACCCCCGTACCGCCCGTAAAGATGGACCGGGGCGTCCTCGGAATGAACCGCGCGCGGCAAGCACGCCATTGCTTAGAGCTTTCTCAGCTCGATGAAATTATGAAAGCGCATAGAGGCCGATGCATGAGATGCATAAACAGAAAAAGCCCTTTAGGCCAACTGCAGTATAGTCTAGCATAAAAAACTTTCTATGTCAAGTGATACCAAGGAACCTCCGAAAAATAAGGTTGGAAGGGAATCGTCGTTCCTCGACCAAACTCTCCGCCCCTCCCGCTGGGACGACTACATCGGACAGGAAAATGTCAAAGAGAACTTGAAAATTCTCCTCGCCGCGGCAAAAAAGCGCGGACACCCGCCGGAACACCTTCTTTTTTACGGTCCCCCGGGACTTGGCAAGACGACGCTCGCCCACCTCATTGCGAAAGAAATCGGCGCGCAGGTAAAAACAACCTCGGGACCGGCGATTGAGAAGGTCGGCGACCTCGCGGCGATTCTCACCAACCTGGGGCGGAGCGACATTCTTTTCATCGATGAAATCCACCGTCTCAATAAGACCATCGAAGAGGTTCTCTACCCCGCGATGGAATCCGGCGTTCTCGATATTATCATCGGCAAAGGCCCTTCGGCGCGCACCATTCAGCTTGAGCTTCCCCCGTTTACCCTCATCGCCGCAACAACTCGCATCGCCCTTCTTTCTTCTCCTCTGCGCTCCCGCTTCTCCGGCGGAATGTTCAGGCTTGATTTCTATCGCAATGAAGAGATCGAGGAAATCCTCCGGCGTTCCGCCTCCCTGCTTGCCATGGACGCGGAAAAAGAAGCCCTCGTTGAGATAGCGAAGCGCAGCC
>CAYHWH010000094.1:0-2304 GCA_964360325.1 uncultured Candidatus Saccharibacteria bacterium
AAGGGTGTGCGGGTGATGGTGGAGTATACTGACCCGAATCCGTTCAAGGAATTCCACATCGGCCACCTGATGAATAACGCAATCGGCGAATCCATTTCAAGACTCATCGAATTTTCAGGCGCGGAGGTCAGGCGCGCCAACTACCAGGGAGATGTCGGCATGCATGTCGGGAAGGCGCTCTGGGGAATGCGCCGTCTTGCGGAGGGAGCGCGCGATGCCGCCACGTGGGGAAGGGCGTACGCCATCGGCGCGAAGGCGTACGAGGAAGATGCCGGCGCAAAAGAGGAAATACAGGAAATCAATCAAAACATATACCGCCGGAGCGACACGGATCTCAACAAGCTCTACGACGAAGGTCGGGCGACGTCGCTCGCTCATTTCGAGGAACTCTACAAAAAACTCGGCACCGCGTTTCACTTCTATTTCTTCGAGACGGAATCCGCTCCCATCGGCGTTGAAATGGTGCGGAGAAATATCGGGAGTGTTTTTGAGGAAAGCGACGGGGCGGTGGTGTTCCAGGGGGCAAAAGCCGGTCTGCACACGAGGGTTTTTATTAATTCGCACGGATTGCCGACGTACGAGGCGAAAGAGCTCGGACTTGCGAAGCTGAAACAGGAACGCTGGCCGCACGATCTCTCTATCGTCGTCACTGCCAACGAAATCAACGAGTATTTCCGCGTACTCCTCGCCGCGCTCGGCGAGCTTATGCCTGATGTTGCCAAGAAAATTCACCACGTCGGCCACGGGGTTTTGCGCCTTCCGTCGGGAAAAATGTCGTCGCGCACCGGTTCGGTTGTAACGGGAGAGGCTCTGCTTCAGGAGCTTGAGAGCACCATGCGTGAAAAAATATCCGGACGCGATATGGAAAACGACGAACGCAAAAAAATCGAAGAAGCCGTCTCGGTCGCCGCCATTAAGTACGCCATTCTTAAGCAGTCTGCGGGAAAAGATATTATTTTTGAAAAAGAAACGGCACTTTCGTTTGAAGGAGACTCCGGCCCGTACCTGCAGTACGCCCACGTCCGCGCGTGTTCCGTTCTTTTGAAAGCCGCGGAGGCGAAAGCAGAATGGTCTACGGACGGCGCGAAACCGGAGGCTGTAAGCGGTGTGGAGAAACTCCTGTACCGTTTTCCCGAGGTTGTTTTGCGCTCGGCGAGAGAATACGACCCCCATTATGTCGCAACGTATCTCATAGAGTTGTCGGGCGCGTTCAATGCGTACTACGCAAAGGAAAAAATTGTTGATATGAGTCCGGAGATGCCGTATAAAATCGCGCTTACGAAAGCGTTTCAAATCACAATGCGAAACGGGCTTTTGCTCCTCGGCATCCGCGCTCCGGAGCGGATGTAGGATTGCGCGGAATGCGACGACTGGATAATAAGTTTCCAAATGGCTCAGAGCCGTCTCTCCGCGAGACGGCCCGCCTTTTTTAAAAAACCGCGGGTAATTTTTACAAAAAATGCTACTATACACAGCACATATTCGCCATGGAAGAAGAACAATCGCCCGAGCATAGAGAGAAAAGCGATGTTGCGAAACGCGAGGAAGAAATTCTCGCTTTTTGGAATACCAACGAGATTTTTAGGAAATCCGAGGAGAAAGAAGCTCCGAACGGGGACTTCATTTTCTACGACGGTCCGCCGTTTGCAAACGGCCTCCCTCACTACGGACACATTCTTGCCGGCACGCTGAAGGACGCGATTCCGCGCTACAAGACGATGCAAGGGTTTCGGGTACGCCGCCGCTGGGGGTGGGATTGCCACGGATTGCCGGTGGAAAATCTCATTGAAAAAGAACTCGAGCTTAAGGGGAAAAAAGATATTGCGGAGTACGGCGTGGAGCGCTTCAACGAAGCGGCGCGCGTTTCCATCATGAAAGACGCCGGTGCGTGGAAGAGTATCGTGCCGCGCCTCGGACGGTGGGCGGACATGGAACGCGACTACAAGACGATGGATACGAGCTACACCGAGTCGGTGTGGTGGGCGTTCAAGACGCTCTACGAGAAAGGTCTTGTCTACGAAGGATACAAGGCCATGCAGCTGTGCCCGCGGTGCGGCACGACGCTTTCAAATTTCGAGGTGAGCCAAGGATACAAGGATATTGTTGATTTCGCGGTGACGGTGAAATTGGAGCTGGTTGATGCTCCGAAAACATATCTTTTGGCGTGGACGACGACGCCGTGGACGCTTCCGGGGAACATGGCGGCGGCGGTCAACAGAATCGCGACGTACGTCGAGGTGTCGCTCGGCAACGAAAAAATTATTCTCGCGAAAGACCGCGTCGGCGTGCTCGATGGCGCTGGTG
>CAYHWH010000095.1:0-2297 GCA_964360325.1 uncultured Candidatus Saccharibacteria bacterium
AGATCGTTGAGAAACTTGGTCTATGAACATGGAGCAAAACGTAGCAAATGATAATTGGCCTAAAGAGGCGAACGATAATAGACCGCCGCCATTCGGAAGAACGACCGAAGCACAATGGGGCAGACTCGCGAATGTGGCCGCAAAGCTTGGGCGACTTCATATGTTGGCCGTAAAGAAAAACATTGAAGAAAAAGAGAGGATAATGGACAAGATGCGGAAGGCAAAAGTTGTCAATTTGCAGGTGTATAAAGAAGAGCAAACGCCAGATCTATTCGATAACATGCTTATAGCCATGGAGCGTCAATTGGCTGATGTAGAAGATTGGCTTCGAAACCCCGCTTTTCGAAATAAGACCACAGAAGAAATAGAAAAATTTACAGCCAATGTGGATATCTTTATTGAAGACGCATTGCCGTTTTGGAGTATTACCAAACAGGATATCAATCCACATGAAGCAGGGATCGTACCGCTCACGCCCAAGGACGAATAGTTCTAATCTTCACAAGAAGTTAGTATAGAGCGCATGAACAAACAAGTGGAAAGAAAGGCGCGGATGAAAAAGCTTTTGTCGTACTTGAAGAAAACGTATCCGAAGCCGAAAAGCGAGCTGAAGCACACAACACCATTTCAATTTATGGTGGCGGTCATGCTTTCCGCCCAATGCACTGACAAAGCAGTGAATCGACTCACAGACACCTTGTTCAAGAAATACAAAACCCCGCACGATTTCGCAAGGTCGAACCTTGCGCAGTTTCAAAAAGAGATATCCTCCATTCCGTTCTTTCGCAATAAGGCAAAGGCAATCATCGCTTCTGCAAAGGAAATCGTCGCCAAACACAATGGCAAAGTTCCGGCGAGCGCGGAAAAACTTCAAAAGCTCCCCGGTATCGGCTACAAGACAGCGCATGTGGTTCTTGGCGAGCTCTATGAGGAGTGGCCAGGGATTCCTACAGACACGCACGTCAAACGTTTCGCCAAGAAATTTGACCTTTCCGACAATAACGACCTCAAGAAGATATCGCATGATCTCGAAGCGCTTGTCCCCGAAAAAGACTGGAAATACGTAAACAACGGCCTCGTGCTTTACGGCCGGTACATATGTAAGGCGAACAAGCATGACTGTTCTGTCCATCCGCTCACCAAATTGTGGCCTGATGCTGGTTCTCGCTGGCCGAAGGCAAAATAGCTCGTTACAATAGCGGTATGAGTGCGCAAAAACGTCGGGTGGCGGTGTTTGATGTTGATGGCACTATTTTTCGCTCGTCGCTTTTCATCCAGCTTGTTGAGCGGCTCATCGAGCGTGGGCATATCCCCGAAGAGATGCACAATACGTACGCGCGCGAACAGAGCAAGTGGGTAAATCGCGAGGGAACTTACGATGAATATATTCACGCGATGGTGGATGCGTCAGAAAAATATTTCAAAGGCGTATTCTACGGCGATTTCCGCGACGCGGCGCAGTATGTAGTAGAGGCGCAATGGAAGCGTGTCTATCGCTACACACGTGATCTGCTTAAAGAATTGAAGAAGCGCGACTATTACCTCCTCGCAGTGTCACATTCACCTAAGACCATCCTTGATTTCTTCTGTCCGCGGCTCGGTTTCGATAAGGCGTACGGAGTCATCTATGAGATTGGTCCAGAAGACCGATTGACGGGCAAGGTTGCCGACGAACATATCATTTTCAATAAAGCGAATACGCTGAAGCGCGCCGTAGAAAAAGAAAATCTCACACTGCATCATTCCATCGGCGTGGGGGATTCAGAAAGCGATGTCTCGTTCTTAGAGCTCGTCGCCAAGCCGGTCTGTTTCAATCCGTCGAGTAAACTCTTCCGGCACGCAAAACGGAATAAATGGAATGTGGTTGTGGAACGGAAGGATGTGATATATGAACTATGATGTTGCGGCATTTTGCGAGAATGTCCTGACTCATCATTGGCAGATACCTTGACGTTCAATGCGGCAGGTGCCAAGCTATTTTTAGTAATCGGAGAATGGTCCCATGTACGCATGGAAAGTAGTTCTGATTTGGGTGGCAGTATTGTTACCCACGTGGTTGTACCTACCGCTGTGGTTCATGGTTGAGTACACGCCGTGGCCGTATTTCGGTCTCGGATGCCTCACTCCAATCTATATCATCGGACAAGCAACCATCATGCTTTTTGCGAAGCAAAGTAAATATATTTAGCCTCAGATAGTATCTGAGGCTTTTTCAGCGCGTGTCTTTCAATGAAAGCGCGAGCGGAATGCCGAGGAGGCACACTGCGGCGATGCCGCCAAAAACATACTGGATAGGT
>CAYHWH010000096.1:0-2229 GCA_964360325.1 uncultured Candidatus Saccharibacteria bacterium
AAATTCAATTAAAGCTCTGCGCGACAGGGCGATTCTTGAACTTTTGTTTTCAACCGGGCTTCGCGTTTCGGAATTATGTTCTCTAAACAGGAATTCCGTAAACATCAAGCGTGGAGAGTTTTCTGTTCGCGGGAAAGGCGACAAAATCCGAGTGGTTTTTCTTTCCGAATCGGCACAAAAAGCGGTGGCGAGTTATTTGGATAAAAGAAAAGACGTGGATGAAGCACTATTTGTGAGAAATTCAAAATCCGAAAGACGTGGAGGTTCCTCCTCCGTAGGAGGTGAAACCTCCAGTAATTCCACGCCTCAAGGACAGACCTCCAAAGGAGGACTGACCTTGAGACTGACACCAAGGAGCATCCAGAGAATGGTAAAGTATTACGCGGCAAAAGCTGGAATCGTAAAAAACATACACCCGCACACACTGCGCCACAGCTTCGCAACGGATTTGCTACGAAACGGAGCGGATCTCCGCTCCGTCCAATCTCTGTTGGGGCACGCCAATGTAACGACAACGCAAATTTACACGCACATCACGGACACGCAGTTAAAAGAAGTTCATAAGGCGTTTCACGCGAGAAGAAGAAAAACATAAAATTGTCAGGGCTTGGACATCCGATGTCCAATTGGACATCGGATGTCCTAAAGTATTCGCGTGCAAAAAAAATCCCCCGTCCACGACAGCATCGGGACGGAGGGTAAAGTGTACAAGAAAAAAGGTACAAGGGAAAAAATCAGGAAACTACTTGACGGGAACGGAGATCGTCGCCGGAATCGCCGGGGCCGTCGTCACCGACGCGGACCTTGCTGTAGCACCCGTACCAGTCCACGCCCGGAACGTCGCTGTCCTGAAAGCGCGAACCAGCACAGAGAGTCCGTGTTGAGATATCAAGATGCCGGCCAGTCTCTTTGAAGAATTTGCGCCCGTGAATCATCCTCTCAAGGAGGGTTTGTGTTGTGAGCTTCTTTCTCTTGATATCGTTGGCTGAGAGGTTTTTCAACTCTTCATCCGCTTCCTCGCGGTCGCGGACCCAGATGAGATAGCTTTCTTTGGGTTTGCGCTCGTTTTCGGTTACAGCGCAATCCAAGTCTTCCGTCCATCTCCAGCAGGGAAACAGCGCCTTGCAAATCTCATTGCCATTGTTGACCGGAACAACATTCAAATAGATGGCGTTACCGAAGACATCATGCCGCTTGAACCCCTGCGCGCAAAGTGGGAGGCCTTCAACTGGCATGTGCAGGAGGTGGACGGGCATAATATAGAGCAGATAGACATGGCGATAGGCGAAGCAAAAAGCGTGAACGGAAAACCGTCGGTCATCATCGCGCACACCATCCCCGGCAAAGGCATTCCCGAGATTGAGCGCGACTATCGCTGGCACGGCGATCCCCCTGGCAAAGGCCCGACCGACAAAATCCCAGCCGACAAACAAGGCGAAGTCTTTTTGCATGAATTAAGAACCCTGCGCGGGCAGATAGTAGGAGAGCACGAGTAACATATGTTGAACGACAAATTAAAACTGCACCCGAAGATTTTCGATGCCGAGCCGGAGGCACAGCCTCTGCGTGCGGGATTCGGCGATGGGTTGGTGGAAGCGGCACGAGCGGACAAGAATGTCGTCGGATTGTGCGCTGATCTCACCGTTTCGACGCGCATGGATGCGTTTCGCAAAGAATTTCCCGATCGGTTCGTCGAGATGGGCGTTGCCGAACAGAATCTGGCGGTCACTGCATCCGGTATGGCGGCGATGGGAAAGGTTCCGTTCATTACGTCATACGCAATGTTTTCTCCTGGTAGAAATTGGGAACAAATACGTACCACGATCTGCTACAACGACCGGCCCGTCAAGATTGTCGGCTCGCACGCGGGCATTTCCGTCGGACCCGATGGCGGCACTCATCAGGCAATCGAAGACATGGCTATCATGCGCGTTATCCCGCGAATGCATGTCATTGCACCATGCGATTCAAACGAAGCGAAAAAGGCGACTATCGCGATGGCGAAAGTGCCCGCACCATTCTATCTGCGTCTTGCACGCGAAAAAACGCCGATTATGACGACACCGGAAACGCCGTTTGAAATAGGGAAGGCGTATGAACTGTGGCGCTCGGAGAATCCGCAGGTCGCTTTCATCGGTTGCGGGCCGCTTTTGCACAATGCACTCAAAGCGGCGAAGAAACTTGACGAAGAAGGCATCGGCTCGGTCGTGCTCAATGTGCACACGGTAA
>CAYHWH010000097.1:0-2170 GCA_964360325.1 uncultured Candidatus Saccharibacteria bacterium
AAACGCGTTGTCGGACAGGAAGAGGCGGTTAAAAAAATCTCCGACGCGGTCAAACGTTCGCGCGCCGGCATTAGCGACCCAAACCGTCCCATCGGTTCTTTTATCTTTTTGGGACCGACGGGCGTCGGTAAGACGGAACTCACCAAAGCTCTTGCTGGATTTATGTTTGACGATGAGAAAGCGCTTATCCGCGTGGATATGTCCGAATACATGGAAAAACACGCGGTCAGTAAAATAATCGGCGCTCCTCCGGGCTACGTGGGGCACGAGGAGGGCGGAAGCCTTACGGAGCTCGTGCGCCATCGCCCGTACGCGGTTCTTCTTTTTGATGAAATCGAAAAAGCGCATCCGGAAGTGTTCAATGTCCTCCTGCAAGTGCTCGACAACGGCCGGCTGACCGACGCGAAGGGACGGACGGTAAACTTTAAAAATTCGGTCATTATCATGACGAGCAACCTCGGCGCCCAGCATATTTCGCGCATGGAGAAAATAGGCTTCCAGAATGGCGGCGATACCGACGACGCGAGGTACGAACAGGCGAAAGAAAAAGTGATGGAGAGTTTGAAGGATCACTTCCGTCCGGAATTTCTCAACCGCATAGACGAAATTATCGTATTCAACATTTTGTCTCCGGAGGCGATTGAGCGCATTGTTGCGATACAAATTGATTTGGTTATCGAGCGGCTCAAAAGCAAAGGAATTCACCTCTCCATCGCGCAGAATGTTCTTTCTTATCTCGCCAAAGAGGGGTATAATCCGCGCTACGGCGCACGGCCGTTGAAGCGCCTGATACAAGACAAAATCCTTACGCCGGTGGCGTCCTTGATGGTTTCTCGTGGGGTGCTCTCCGGCGGCAGTGTCTCCGTGAGCATGAAAGACGGCGAGTTTTCGTTCGATGTCATCAAGGGTCCGAAAGAGAAACGGAGGACGCAGTATCCCGTTTCAAAAAAAGAAAAAGTGGCGGCCTAAGGAAGGCCTGCACGCGCGTCGGTGGCGGAGTGGTCAATCGCAACAGACTGTAAATCTGTCGCCCTATGGGCTACGCAGGTTCGAATCCTGCCCGGCGCACATAATTAAAAATGCCTGACTTTTGTCAGGCATTTTTAATTTCTGGTTCGCGCCGGTCGAGTAGCGACCGTTAATCCTGCCCACACCCTCTCGTTGTTCTTCTTTCTTAAAACAGTTATCATGAGAGTACTATGCGCGTCATGCTCGCGAGCTTTGTCGGAGGACTTCTCGTCATGGGGGCTTTTGTTTCTTCTTCCAATACGGGTCCGCTTTCAACTCTGCACGCTTCTCCCGCGGCGCAGTATCAGGATTCGCAATCGGCCGTGGCGTTTAAGGGTCTTGTGCCGTGCGGCAATGCCGGACAGCCCGCATGCCAGGCGTGCCACTTTGTCGTTCTTGCCCAAAACGTCGTTAACTGGTTCATTTACATTTCCGTGTTTGTTGCCGCTGTCATGTTTGCGGGTGCCGGATTCTTTTACCTCACGTCCGCCGGCGACGAAAAAAAGGTTACGCTGGCGCATTCCATTTTTCAAAACGTCTTTATCGGACTTATCTTCATTCTTTTGGGCTGGCTCATCGTGGACACCATCATGAAGACTCTTTTTGTGGGAAGCGAATTGAGCAGGCTCGGTCCCTGGAACGAAATTCAGTGCAATAATTCCGTTTCACCGGCTTTTTCTCCTTCTTCATCCTCATCAGCGGGGCCGTCTGTCACAGCCGGAACCGAAGGTGGCGGGTCGATAAGTTCTCCCGGGTCAACTTTTTCTCCGGTTCAGGATTTTGGCGGGGATGTTCCATCGATACTACCAAGCGACCCGGATAGGAATTAGCCACCCTTGTTCTCCTTTGGGCTGCATTTGACTCAAACCCCAAGAACGCTTATAGTAGCCAAATCATTTTGAATATATGTCACAAGACCGACTCATAAAACTTGCCTGCGGAAAATGCAAGCGCGTCAACTACTGGTCAAGCAAGAACAAGAAAAAAGTTGAGCGTAAAATCGAGCTTAAGAAGTACTGCAAATGGTGCAGGAAGCAGACGGTGCATAAGGAAGCGAAGAAATAATCGCTCGCCGAGTGTGGTTGCGGAGCACGGATATTTTTTTGTTAAAAAATTCCTCGAGCTCGCGCCGTCGCGCTCCCTAGTCTCCGCAACCACACTG
>CAYHWH010000098.1:0-2157 GCA_964360325.1 uncultured Candidatus Saccharibacteria bacterium
CTTGGGCGGATGCTCTGCTCGGGCCGTCGCCCTGCGCAAGGCTCCTCAACATAACTGCCTTCATGCGAGTTTCATACTGTAAGACGGGTTACTTTCCCAGAAGTTTTAGAGCTTCGCGCAGGCGGTTTTGGGTCCCGAGAATTTCCTTATCAACCCGCTTGAGCGCCTCGCGGGCGTCCTCTGTGCTGTACCCGATGGACTGCAGGGCCTCAAACGCATCGGTGTCCCCGCGCAAATCGTGCGCAATACGTTCTCCGCCGCTTGCCCCAAGCTTGTCGCGCAGTTCAACGACGATGCGCGCCGCGCTTTTCTTTCCGATGCCGGAGACTTTCGTGAGGTACGACGTGTCGCCGGCGGCGATCGCCGATTCCAGGGTCGCCACTTCGCCGAGCGAGAGGATGCCGAGCGCGGATTTCGGTCCGATGCCGGAGACGGAGAGCAGGAGCTCGAAGAACTGAAGCTCCTCCTGCGTTTCAAATCCGTAGAGGTCAAGCGCGTCCTCGCGCACCGAGAGGTGCGTAAAAACGCTCACGGCATCTTTGCTCGCGGTGAGCCTGCGCGCCGTTTCCGGTTTGACGCGCACGAGGTAGCCGACACCCGAGACATCAATGAGGAGCGCGCCGCCAGCCGTTTTCCCCGCAAGTTTCCCCGAGAGTTTTCCTATCATGCGCCAATGATAGCGCACCGGTTCAAAATAAACGAGCGGGCGGGGAGGGAGAGGCTTGCCTTTTCCTCTGCGGTAGAGTAAGATTTCGCCCATGCCAATCACCTCATCGGCCAAGAAAGCCCTCCGCGCGTCCAAGAAAAAGCGCGTCTTTAACCTGCGCCGCAAGCGCTCCATGGATGAAGCGATTGCAAACGTCAGGAAGCTCGCCGGCGAGAAGAAAATCAAAGAAGCGCAGGCCGCGCTCTCGCTTGCCTACAAAGCCATCGATAAGGCCGCAAAGACGAAGTTCATCAAAAAAAACAACGCCGCGCGCAAAAAGTCGCGCCTCGCCGCTTTCATCAAGCGAAATTCCTAACGGCGTCAAGAAACAGCGCCAAACGCCAACCAAAAGATAGAGCGGTGCGTTATATGGCGCGCCGCTGAAAGCAAGGAGAGCTCCCCGTTATTTGCGCAGTCCGACTTTTGTGCTTATCAGGCGGACCTTGTCTTCAAGTATCTCAATCCTGCGCTCATGCGCATTCATATGAAATTCAAGCCGGTCGAAACGATGGTTGACTTCTTTTCGAAAAATTTCAAGGTCTGTTCGAAGAATTTCCAGGTCTGTCTTTGTTTCGGCAAAGCCCCTCTGCACCATAGCGGCAAGGTCTTCAAACATATCTTCGGTTGTCTTTTTCTTCTTCGCCATACGGCACAGTGTATCACAATATTAAATGTATAAACAAAAAACCCGCAAGACGTGGCATATGCGCAAACTGCCAATAGCAATACTTCAGCTATAGCTGAAGTATTGCTACTTCCGGTTGTACCGGTCTAATGGACTACACCCGCAAAGTTTTCAAGAAAAACAACGTCGCGCGCAAAAAGTCGCGTCTGGCCGCTCTCCTCAGACGCTAGTTTTTAGTCGTTGGTTATAAGAAAGACCCGCACTACTATTCGCGAACGAATGCGAATGAGTGCGGGTCATTGAGTCGATTGTGTTGCTGATCTGGAATTTGTCAGTCGCTCAGCGAAATTCCCTTCGCGACTGACGGGATGTGTTCGGAGACGTCCCCGAAGGCCGCTTTCTGGTAGATTTCCACCAGAACTCTTCTGGCGTCATCTTTCGACGAGAAGACGGCGAAAGAGACGCTCCGGTTGTGCCCGTTGATGACGAGCTGATGGGTGGAAAATTCAACCGCCTGGCCGGACCCAAGCGTTGACGCTACCTTGACCACTTCCCGGGTCTCGTAGGCGGCTCCTTCGGTGTAGCGCTTAAGTATCCTCGCGATGAAGTCCGTTCCCCAGTCCTCAAGACGGGGATAGCGGTACCCGAATCCGATTTTTCGTTCCATGGAGACGAAGACATCCGCATCGCGACGCGAGTCGGCGAAATCTACCCACCAGAAAGGCGGGTTTCCACCTGTTTTGCGAACACTCCACCGTTCGGGAATCGCGACCTTAATCGCGCCGTCGGAAGGCTGCATTGCCGCGGGTGTCGGATTTTCCGCCAC
>CAYHWH010000099.1:0-2089 GCA_964360325.1 uncultured Candidatus Saccharibacteria bacterium
ATTTCTTTTGAAGGAGAAACTCCCTCTTTTTCTTGCCCTCCCTTAAATATTTCAAAAAATTTCATGATAATTTCTGCTAGAATTTTCCCGCACCCCTATTTCCTACACTTTTGTTTATTGTACTACATTTTGCTCGGCTCGCTACCGCCCGTACCGAATGTTCGTTCGAGTCGGATTTGGTGCAGGCGGGCAAGGAAGAGGAAGAGTTGAGTAACGAGCGTTCACGCAACAAAAAAACCGAGCACGTGGGACATCCCACGGGCTCGGTTTTTTGTTGTTTCCAGAGACTAGAGAGTCTGAAGGTCGGCGTCTATGTCCTTGAAATCCTGGTCGCCGGTTTCCACGTTAATAGTAGAGAGGTCGTTGTTGATCGCGGCCGTGGTGTCTTCTGTTGCCGGAGATGTTGCTGTGTTCGGTTGGTAATAGGATGAGTTCCAAAACCATGCGCCAAAGGCGACAAGAACGATGAGAACCACGAGGACGATAAGATTTTTATTCATACGTGATAGGTATTAGTGGTAGTGCTCTCTATTGCGCGGACGCTTCGCTTGTATCAACATCATCAACACCCTGAACTCCCGCAAGGGTGGTTGCCGCTTTTTGTACCGCTTCGCGCGCATCTTTCACAGTCTGTTCAGTCGCCTTCAAATCAGCCTGAAGGGCCTGCCGCGCAACGCCGACATTCCGGCGAAGCCCCGCCTCATCGGTCACGGCGATGGGGTATGTTTTTGCGGTTTGATTTGCAATGGCCGTTTTGCTTGACGCGATTGCCGCATCAGCCGCGGTAAGCGCTGTTTTCACCGCGCTTACGTCAAGCCCCCTTGCCGCCGCTCTTTCAACCCGCACATTGATTTTTTCCATGACCGCGGCGAGTTTCTCAAGCACCTCGGAGAAGTGCGCAAGGCGTCTTGCGTTCAGTTCATCAAGCTTGCCGTCGATTTTTTCAACGACTGTCTTTTTCTTTTCATCTTTTATATTTGCGAGACGGTCTTTCAATTCCTGTCTCTTCGCGTCAATGCGCGCCTTCAGCTCTTTCTTTGAATCATCAATTTTCTGTTTAAACTCTTCTCTTTTTTGCTCTGCCGCCGCTTTGAGCTCCATTCTTTTTGCTTCAATCAGCGCCGTGTCGCCTGTCTTTCTGACATTCTTTAATTCCTCCCGCGCGGTATCGCGGAATTCCTTCGCGTCGGTTTTTACTTCCTGCCTCACTTTTTGGCGAGTGTCCCGAACTTCCTGCCGGATATTTTTTACTTCCTCGCGCGCGCCCTGCCGCACGTCTTTCAGTTCCTGTTTGGCTTCTTGGCGAGTGTCCCGAACATCCTGCCGAGTATTCTTTACTTCCTCACGGACAGCCGGTTTGACAGACGGAGAAACCGGAGAAACAGACGTTGGCTCCTGCGCAAACGCGGGCACCGCCATTCCAAGGGCCGCCGCCCCGACGATTATTTTCAACAAAAGATTTTTCTTCATAGATATGTCTATTACTGCCTACGAATAAATAATTTTTGACCGTTTAATCAACCTTTCTATTTTACGCCCCCTTTCTCTATTGTCAAAATATAATAATAAAAGGAGACAGGAGCAAAATTCCGAGGTTTAACCTCGGAGAAAAGGAGCTTGACATCTCGCATACCGCCGAGGGGTAAGTGTGTTGTATAATGGGGACGGACTGCAACACGGACTGCAACAACGGAAGGACACCCCCACCATGTTGAAATGTAAGCTGATGGCGGCAGCAGCCGCTCTCGCTCTTCTTGCGTCGGCGGCATTCACGCCGGTACCGGCGAAAGCGGACTGGCTCGATGCTTCGAAAAACTGGCTCGGCAACGTCGTCTTCGGCTGGACCGACTGCTTCAAGGGCGCGGTCGACGAAATCGGCAAAGCGAAAAGTCGCGCGTACGTCGGCGTCCTGGTGACGGCACCGATCTCATGCGGGACCAATGTCGCCGTGCGGTACGTCGGCAACGCCGCCGACATCGTTTCGATTCCGGTCGCCGGAAAGAACGTCGTGAATCCGGCAACGCTCGGAAGCTGGGACCCGCCGGTCAAGTTCTAACCCCTTGGCATCCCGCGTCTCGCGCCTCGGCCC
>CAYHWH010000100.1:0-2039 GCA_964360325.1 uncultured Candidatus Saccharibacteria bacterium
GAACTCGGGTCTCAACCTTGGGAAGGTCGCATTCTACCACTAAACCATACCCGCATTTTTCTCTTGCCGTCTATTTTAAAGAGCCGCCACTACCCGCCCGAGGCGGGTCCGCCCTGGGCGGAAACCATACCCGCGTTTAAAACAATCCAAGAAACTTTTGCCACCAATTTGTCGTGGTCGCCGCCTTTCTCTCACCCGAGCTCTGGGTATCGACGATAACGATGACCCCCTCTCCCGGTTTCGTCGCATTAAATTTCGCGCGCAGCTCCTCTTCAATACCGCGGGCGCTTTGCAGGCGGTCGATTTCCGCCAAAAGCGCAGTCTGACGGCCTTCCAGAAGCGCCAGGTTTGCTTGTGCCACTTCCGCTTCGCCTCTCGCCAGTTGTTCCTTCTCAAAAATATTCCATGCTCCTTTCGCCAGAAAAAAGGCGATAACGGCAAAGAGGGCTATTGAAAGCGGGGAGTAGAAAATTCGGCGAAGCTTTTTTCTTTTCTGAAAATCCGCCATATGCTAGAATATAGCACATTACAAAGATCCCCCGACACATCTCTCTATGCTATTTCACCGAAACACAAAAAAAGTCATTCGCATCGTTTTCTCCGTCATAGGCGTTCTTGTCGTCATAAGCATGGTTTTGCTCTACATGCCGGCGCTCTACCGCTAGGCCGCGCTCAAGAGAGGTCAGTCGGAACGGACCATTTTAAGGAACACGTCGTGGGGAATGTTCACTTTTCCCCGGTTTTGCATCTTTTTCTTGCCTTTTTTCTGCTTTTCGCGAAGTTTCATCTTGCGGGTAATGTCGCCGCCGTACATATGCTGGGTCACATCTTTGCTCAGCGCCGAGAGAGTCTTCGACGAGAGAATGCGGCCGAGCGCGAAAGCTTGGATCTTAGCGACGAACATCTGCTTCGGCAAAATCGCGTAAAGTTTTTCAACGGCTGTTTCCGCTTCTTCCTGCGCGCGCCGACGCGACACGATGCGCGTAAACGCCGCCACGGGTTCTTCCGCCACAAGGAGGTCGAGACGGACAACGTCCGCATCGCGCATGCCTTCTATTTCGTAGGAAATGGAAGCAAACCCCGATGAAATGGTTTTCAGCTTGTCAAAAAAATTCCGCATGAGCTCGCGCAAAGGCATCCGCACGAAGAGCTCCACCCGCTCTTCTCCGAATGTTGTCGTCTCCCCAATCTCCGCTTCGTGTTCGAAGAGGAGCTGCATCGCCGTACCAACCGTGCCGTTTGGCATGATAATGGTCGCCAGAACCCACGGCTCCGACACTTTTACCACATCGCCGTATTCGGGAAACAGGGGCGGCGAGTAGACCCGAACCGCTTTCCCGTTTTTAACCGTAACGTCGTAGGTAATAGTCGGTGTCGTAACAATAAGTGAAAGAGAAAACTCGCGCCGCAGGCGCTCCGTCACGATTTCGAGGTGCAGCATGCCGAGGAACCCGCAGCGAAAGCCGCGGCCGAGCGTGCCGGAAGCCTCCTCTTCAAACGAAAGCGACGAGTCGGAGAGGCGCAGGCGGGAGAGCGCCTGCCGAAGCGCAGTGAAATCATCCTGGCTTTCCGGATACACGCTCGCCCAGACAACCGGTTTAGGCGTCATGTATCCCGGCAAAGGAGGCAGCGGCGCCTTCTCAAGAAGCACCGTATCGCCGACGGAAGCAACGCCGGGTTCTTTGATGCCGGTCACGATGTAGCCGATTTCTCCTTCGCGCAATACCGCGGAAGGAATCGGCGAGGGAGAAAACGTGCCGATTTCAAGCGCCGTAAAGTGTCTCCCGGACGCGGCAAATAGAAGCTTGTCCCCTTTTCGTATGCTTCCGTCAAAAGCGCGAATATATACAATAACACCCTTGTGGTCCGAGTACTGAAAATCAAACACGAGAGATGCGAAACCCGGTTTATCTGGAAATCGAGACTGCGGCGGAGGAACTCTCTCCACAATCGCCTCGAGCAGATCCTCGACCCCAAACCCTGTTCTGCCGGAACAGAGGAGTATATCCTCTTTCGGACACCCAAGGAGCATCGCAACT
>CAYHWH010000101.1:0-1952 GCA_964360325.1 uncultured Candidatus Saccharibacteria bacterium
ATTTTTGAGGGCTGACCAGAAATCGGCGAGATGCGTCTCATGTCGCTCGCCGAGCTCTGTGATAATGGGTGCGTCGAGCGATGGTTGCGTGAGCGTGTAGGAGTTGAGTTCGCCCGCAGGAACATTTTTCTCGACTGTCGACAGAAAGTTCCTGAAGTTGTCGCTCATCCACGCAATCTTCACCGTGGCCTTGCGGCTGGTGTCAATCTTGAAGTGGTCGGTGGCGATGAAGTTCTCTGCGCCGGGAACGCGGATGGTGCCGATGTGGGCGAGGAGCTTTTTGACCTGCTCCGTAATCGTCCATTTCACTTTGTCAGCGAGAATGTCGCGAACGACCTGCTCGCCGCCAAGTTTATTGATGAGGGCCTCCAATTGCCCCCACTTCAATTCTCCATACTTCGCCATTGTCTTCACTTCCTCTTTTTTCGGCTCTTCGCCGAGGGTTCCTCACTTCCCGTGAGCTAAGGGGCTAGACCCGTTGGTCACAGCCAGAAAACCTTATTTTCATAAGATCTTGTGGTTGTGACCAAGCGTTTGTAATGGATGCTGTGTTTATCTGTTGCTATTGTACATCCTAATTATAGTTTTGTCAAATGCGTTGCACCTGATCAGCTTCGAGCTCCACCGGAGTTTCACGGCCGAACATAGGGACCATGACTTTAACCTTTCCACGCGCCTCGTCAATTTCTCCTACCTTGCCTTCGAGGTCCTTGAATGGCCCATCGATGATTAATATGGCATCGTCAATCGAAAGGTCGATGGTGTGTTTCGGCACGCCTTCATTCATCTGGGCGAAAATGCCGTCCACTTCTGCTTTGGTAAGCGGCACTGCCTGATTCGCCGTGCCGACGAATCCGGTAACCTGCGGCGTGTTGCGCACGACGCTCCACGCATCATCCATAGGAACCATGTCGACGAGCACATAACCCGAAAGAATCTTCTCACGGATCTCCGCCTTGCGCCCGCCCTTGATTTTTATCTTCTTCTCGACAGGTACGACAACGTCAAAAATCTTTTCTTTCATGCCGAACGATTCGATACGCTGGCGCAGGTTGCGCGCGACCGCGTCTTCGTAGCCGGAATACGTATGCACTGCATACCATCCGCGCTGTGCTCCGTGTACTTGTTTAGCCATAGTGTTTATTGAACTTTAGGCGTCGCTGGTGATGGCTCCTTCGCTTTTGGTTCGTTGGTGCTAGGGATTATCTGAATCTGGTTATTTGAGCCTGGAATCACATTGAAATCAGGAGTCGGGTTCGCCGGAGTCGTCGTTACTGCAGAGGGTGCCGATGAACTTCCCGCCCTGCTCAAGAACGTTTGCAATCCGCGCGAGAAGAAGAAGTCAAAGAAACCGATGTAGAGGGCTACCGCGACCGAAATACCGATGACAAGCGCTGTGTAGACGATAGTCTGCAACTGCGTCGGCCATGCGACGTGCTTGAGCTCGACTCGCGTGTCTTGAATATATTTACCAAATGCACTCATATATTATTTTCGTTTTCATTTTAAAACGCCCTTTCGGGCGCTCAATATATGGGTATATTACTCCTACCAAAGTTAAAAGTCAAGCGCCGTTATTTCATCCGCACACCCTTAAAAGCGCGCCCCTTGCGCGCCATCTGGTCCATAAAACGACCGGTTTTGGTCAGATGGTGGAGCTTTGGATTGCTACGGGCCATAGACCCATTTGATGATGCGATAATTCGTGTGCGGCGGCTCAGTGGAACCGCTGGTGGTCGTGCCGTATTTGAACCAGTTCATAAAATTACTAAGGTCGTCACCGAATGTGCGCGTTTCGAATAGCGCAATAAAGAAAGTATCCCCCGACGTTCCTGTAATGCCTGAACCGAATCTTTCGATGCTATTGTTTCCCTTCCCCAGCGAATGACCGAATACGTCTCGCGCATTGCCGGGCTCACCCTTGAACAAGACGCCCCAGCGTGAAGCATTAT
>CAYHWH010000102.1:0-1936 GCA_964360325.1 uncultured Candidatus Saccharibacteria bacterium
TCCTTCTTCTTTTTTTATACGCGGGCTTTCGCGCGCTTGTGCTCTCTTCTTCGCCGAACCGTTTCGCCTTTTACCTCACGCTTTCGTCATACCTCGGCGCTCTTTACTTGTGGCTGTTCTCCGTTTTCTACACCCCCGGGCAGACGCTCGTCGCGTTCGCTTTTCTTTTGACGGGCGTTTTCATCGCCTCTCTGCGCGGATCGGACGAGTGGAAAGAACTGCAACTTTCCTTTTCCGAAAGTCCTCGCGTCAGCTTCGTATTCGTCCTTCTGGTGAGTTTGGTTCTTCTCACCTCTGTCGGTTCGCTTTTTCTTGTGGGACAGAAATATCTCGCCGCTCTGTATTTTGAGCGTTCCCTCATTGCGGCGAATGTGAACGGAAACCTTGAGGAAGCCGAAACGTTTCTGGGCAAGGCGCTTTCGCTTGATGCAAACGACCGGTATTTGCGCGTCGCGGCCGAGGAAAATCTTGCTCGTCTCAATAAAATTTTTTCCGACACCAGTCTCCCGCAGGGCGAGGCGCGAAGCGCGTTTCAGCAGACCCTCACGCGGGCCGTCGAAAACGCGCTTTCCGCCGCCAAAGCGGATCCGCGGAAGTATCAAAATTGGATGACGGTGGGGCGGGTATACCAGTCGGTGGTGCCGCTCAAGATTCCCGGGGCGCATGAAAATGCCTCTGTGGCGTTTGGCAGGGCGCTGGAACTCAATCCGCAGTCGCCCGTTATTCCGCTCGCGCTTGCGAGGCTTTCGGTTGTCGCGGGAAATAACGCGGAAGCGAGGAAACATATCGCCGCCGCACTTCTAAAAAAAAGAGACTACACCGACGCGGTGTTTCTTCTCTCGCAGATCGAGATAGGTGAAGGAAAGATGCGCGAAGCGATTATATCCACGGAAGCCGCGACGGTTCTTGACCCGCATAATCCCGTCATCTTCTTCCAGCTCGGCCTTTTGCACTACGGCACGAACGACATTCAGGGAGCGGTGCAGGCCCTTGAGGAGGCGGTGCGGCAAAACGATTCCTACGCGAATGCGCGCTACTACCTCGGACTTGTGTACTACCAAGAGGGCCGGACCGAGGATTCAATCGCCCAATTTAAACGTGTCTGGGAATTAAATCCGGACAATGCCGACGTAAAAAATATTTTGAAAAGGCTGTACGAAGGTTTCGACCCGCTCTCCTCTTCGCAGGCGAAAACGCTCAAAAACACAACTACGCCGCCTATCACGAACGAATAATAAGCGCGCATACGACGAAACCCGCACGAGAGTATATGGTTGAACGGATTTTCAGACTTATTCATCGGGAGATACGCGGCATACACGAAGCCGCGTATCTTTTGGGTTTATTCGCGCTTCTCTCGCAGATCTTGGCGCTCGTTCGGGACAGACTGCTCGCGCACCTCTTCGGCGCAAGCGTGTCGCTCGACGTGTACTACGCGGCGTTCCGTATACCGGACCTTATTTTTGTCGCGATTGCCTCGTTCGTTTCGGCATACGTGCTTATCCCGTTCTTCACGGAGTACGCCGCGGAATCTTCGGCGCGGGCGAAAGCGTTTCTCGACACTGTTTTCAGTTACTTCTTTCTTGTCATGACGCTGGGAAGTGCGGCGGCATTTTTTCTGACGCCGCAAATACTCTCGTTTTTCTTCCCGACGCTCTATGCTTCGCCACTTGGGCACGAGTTCGTACTTCTCTCGCGCATGCTTCTGCTCCAGCCGATTCTGCTCGGGATTTCAAGCCTCTTTTCCACGGTAACGCAGGTTTACCAAAAGTTTATTCTCTACGCGATAAGCCCCGTTCTCTACAACGTCGGCATTATTTTGGGCGCGGTATTTTTCTATCCGCTCTGGGGCATTGTGGGACTTGGCGTCGGCGTCGTTCTCGGTGCGGCGCTCCACGTCGGCATCCAGACGCCGTTTGTCGTCTCTGGAGGATTT
>CAYHWH010000103.1:0-1829 GCA_964360325.1 uncultured Candidatus Saccharibacteria bacterium
CACCTGTGCTGGAGCACCACACCAAGCATTACAGAAGAGAGTGGTGCCGGGGGACGGGATCGAACCGTCGACCTGAGGCTTATGAGTCCTCCGCTCTAACCAACTGAGCTACCCCGGCAAGTAAGGAGCAACGCGAGAACCTGTTCTCATGTTGTCCGAACGCCGCCGGAGTATCGGATTGTGATACCCCGGCAAGTGAAGAAAACATACCATCTTTCCACCCCCTCTTCAATTCTTTTTTCAAAAAGGATATAATCGCGATATTATGATTATTCTTCTCATTGGGCTTGCGGCGGGAGCGGCCACGTTTATCGGCGGGTTGCTCGCGTTCCGTTTCCAAGACAGACTCCACTTAATTCTCGGCTTCAGCGCGGGAGCCGTCATCGGCGTCGCGTTCTTTGAACTTCTTCCGGAAGCGATAGAGCTAAGCGCGGCGCACTACGACACGACATTCACCGCGTCCGTCGTGGCGCTTGGGTTCATCATTTACATGGTGCTCGACCGCCTTTTTCTCCTCGCCGGCGGCGGAGACGGAGAACATCGCGGCCATCTGGGAGCGGGGAGCCTTACCGCGCACAGCTTTCTCGACGGAGTCGCCATCGGACTCGCGTTTCAAGTATCGGCGGCAATAGGAGCTGTCGTCGCGGTGGCAGTGCTGGTCCACGATTTCTCTGACGGAGTCAACACGGTGAATTTGAGCATTATCGGAAGCGGCCACGACGGGTTTGCGAAGCGCTGGCTTGTTGCCGATGCGGTTGCGCCGCTCCTCGGCGTCGCCTCCACGCTTTTTTTCACCGTACCTGAAAAATATCTCGGTCTTATTCTCGCAGTCTTCGCCGGATTCTTCCTCTACATCGGCGCAAGCGAACTTCTCCCCGAGAGCCACCATCGGCACCCGCGCTTCTGGACGAGTTTCATGACCGTTCTTGGCATACTCGTCATGTACGGCGCAGTTCGCTTGGTGAGTTTCTAACTGCTCCCTTCGAATCCTCCTCCCGCAACCAAAAAAGCCCTCTCGGGCTTTTTTCGCTTGTTGCGAAAAAATTCGGTCACCCATATCCGCCTGCTGGCGGATTGCGCGACCCCGTCTCCCCGCCCAAGGCGGGTCCGACTTTCGAATCCTCCTCCCGCAACCAAAAAAGCCCTCTCGGGCTTTTTTCGCTTGTTGCGGGAGGAGGATTCGAACCTCCGTTCCGAGGTTATGAGCCTCGTGACTTACCGTTAGTCCATCCCGCGATAGATAATTCTCTTAGAGAGAAGTACGGCAAGTATACAGAAAAAAAACCGGCCGCGCAAGCAAACGGCGGAAGCAAACCGCCTTACTCAGCCGTTAAATAAACTTGAACGATTCGAACACGCGGCGGTAAAGGTCAATGACCCGGTCGGCCTCGCGCTGGGTCAGCAAAAAATCGGAACCTTCGTGGGCGATCTGGTTGCGCACCTTGTGCGCGTCCCACGCGAGGTCGAGCGTCGGAAAATCCCCGCGCTCAACCGCCTTCAGCTGTTCGCCGATTCCCTCCCCCTGGTAGCCAAGAAACGTTAAGAGCTCGCCGAGCATGATATCCGCCTCGATGACCGCCTGGCGCCAATCGTTCGGATTTCCCGACGATGCGAATTCCATAATTTGCTTCCACTTCGGATTTCCCTCCACTTTCACATCACTTGCAACTTCCTCGGCCTCTATTTCCTTGTAGTGCATCTGCCATACCTGATACGCGCGCACGGCGGAGTACACGACGCCGATGAGGAGCAGGAGGGAAAATATCGTGGAGAGTATCTGGAAAATATGCACCCACGAGGCAATCCTCTCGGGTAGCGAAGTGGCGTAC
>CAYHWH010000104.1:0-1802 GCA_964360325.1 uncultured Candidatus Saccharibacteria bacterium
AAATCATCGACAAGGTGAACTACTTCCAGGACCAGCACAAGAACGCGATTGACCGCTCCGGAGTGGCCGACAATGGAGACGAACTCGCCCGGCTCGACGGCAATATTAATGTCCTCGAGCGCCGCCATGCCGCCGTTGTACACTTTTGATACTCGGTCAAAATAAATCATCGGTAAAAAGAAAAAGGGGGTGTACCTTTCCCCCCATTTTACTCTAAATTTTTTTCAGCGTCTATGAAGGCGTCGAGCTCCCCGCCGAGAACGGCATCGACGTCCCGCACCTCCGTTTCCGTCCGGTGGTCTTTCACGAGCTTGTAGGGGTGGAGCACGTATGAGCGTATCTGGTTTCCCCACTCAATATTGACGGTTTTTGAAACCGAGAGGCCTTTCTCCTCTTTTCTGCGGTCTTCCTCGCGCTTTCGGTACAATTTACCTTTCAGTATCTGGAGCGCTTTTTCCCTGTTCTGCTGCTGGCTGCGCTCCGAATCGGCATGGGCGGAAAGATTGGTCGGCGTATGCACGATGCGCACCGCGGTCTCGCGCTTGTTGACGTTCTGTCCGCCGGGTCCCCCCGAGCGGGCAAATTGCACGTCAAGCTCCGTTTCGGGAATGGCGGCATCAGCGACTTTCGGGAGCTCGGGTATGACTTCCACGAGCGAGAACGACGTGTGGCGCGCGCCGCGGGCGTTGAAAGGCGACATGCGCACGAGCCGATGCACGCCGGATTCATTCTTGAGCGTGCCGTATGCGTTTGTGCCGCTTATTTCAAACGTAAGGTTGCGGAAACCGCCGTGGTCGTTTTCGTGCTTGTGGAGAATGCGCAGGCCCCAGGCCTTTTTCTCCGCATACTTGGCATACATGGCAAAAAGAATGCGCGAAAAATCCTCCGCGTCCGCCCCGCCCGCACCGGAAAAAACGGTGACGATGGCGTTCCCCGCGTCGTACTTCCCCGCGCCGAGGAGCCCCGCTTTCAGCTCCGAAAGCTCACGAACAGACGCCTGCGCTCTCTCTTTTTGGTTCCAAAAATCGGCGCCCTGCATCGCCGTTTCAATTTCCTCTATTTTCTTTTTGATTTCTTCTTTGCCGACCATGGGAGCATTGTACCACAACCCCTCAAAAACTTGACTTTTTATAAAAATGGACTATAATGTTTACCAGAGAAAGGGCGGGTTCCCTTCGCTCATCAACTGTCCAGCAAAAGGGAGGTTCCCATGGACAACATCGTATCGGCTCGTGAGCGGCAAAACGCCGCAAGCGCCATCAACGGTATGTGGGCATCGCTCGTGTTTGTGCGGGTTCACCGAGAAATCGCCAAAGACGACAGCGGCAAGGAACGCATCAGGAGCGTTCCCGTCGGCTATATGCTTGTCATTGATCGCAAGTTCGGCTCGCTGGCACACTGGAAAATGCCTGGCGGGCATAGGAGGAACAACGAAACTCCGCGGCAGACTGCGGTCCGAGAGCTTGAAGGAGAAACTGGTATCAGTCTTCCCGAAAATTCGCTTCGGTATGTCCGAGCCTGGCCGGACGACAGAAAAAGAGATCACTCCAAGTTCCTCTACGTCGCGGACATTGACGAGAAGAATCGCGAACTCGGGTGGATGGGCAATACCCACCCGGAAAACGATGGCGAAGAACCGAAATTTTTCACGGTGAAAGAATTTTACGATGCCGTGAGAAGCGGCGTGGTCCTCGCCGACCACTACCGGCGTCTAGTCGAGCTTGCCCTCATCCTTCCCTTCGGAAGAGACGCGGTGGTGGCGTTTACGTAAGCGGCGCCAAACAAACGAGCGCCGCGGGGGT
>CAYHWH010000105.1:0-1762 GCA_964360325.1 uncultured Candidatus Saccharibacteria bacterium
AGGACGAGGTCGTCGGTTCAATCCCGACTCTCGGCTCCAGTTTTGTCTGCGAGCGTAGCGAGTAGCTACAAATCGCAGTCCTGAGGAGTCTGCAACGAAGGGCTCCAGAATCAAACTCGAATGGCTCAACATGGTTGAGCCATTCGTTTTCCCCGGTGCTCTCTTTTGCCTTCCGGCGGATTCCCTCCTTCGCACAAGGCTACGGACGGGCACTGCGCGGGGTGAAAACGTGAAGCGTTTGCAAGGCCGGACCGCGATAGACGTGATAGAATAGTTTTCATGGATTTGCAGGATTTTAAAAAAGGATATGTGCAGGAAGAACTCGGTATCAAAGACAAGTTCGGCAAGATTCTTGCTTTTATAGACTTCGGTAATGTGAACTACTGGTTTGATGAAGATCGTCAAACGCACGAGCATATGGCTCTCGCGGACAACGAGAAATTCTATATTGATCTTGAAAAACTGCGAAATTTCCTAGCATTATTTGCATCAAGTACACGTTTTTATTATGGAAACGATCCGGCAAATGAGAAATCGCTCTGGTTCATCCAAAAAGCACAATCCATCTTCGGGAAGCATTCTGTGTTTACGAAGCCGATACAGCAAGTACGGCATTATCTGGAGACAAAGGTTGAACAGGGTGCCAACACGAGAGCATTGCACCATGACGCAGACGGCGATTATGTGTTACTCCCGAAATGCAATTTTGATGTTGAAATTAGCGTTGATGCAATGAAAACGCTCGACGGATATGACACAATCTGTTTGCTCTCGGGCGATGCCGACTTCTTGTATCTACTGCGATATCTGAAACAAAAAGGCAAGAAGATAATACTTATAAAAGCCGGACATGTGGTGCGCCAACTCAGAGAGACTGCTCACTTGGTCGTCAACGCGCAGGATATTAAGAAATACATAGCGAATATAAAGCAAAAACCTGGCGCGAGGCCAGGTCTTGCGGATCGTGATCCCGAATCCACGGGTAGGACGACCATTAAGTCGTAGCTTCAATGTAAGCGATTGGTATCAAAAAGTCAAATTTAGTTTATCCACACTTCTTTTGTCTTTAATTCGCGGGGGGGGTTGCTCGGAATGCATGGAGCGGCAGGGCGAGGGTTTTAGGTTTCCAAAAATCAAAAATTGTGGGATTATACAGGCACATGGCAAACAGCAATCTCACCAACGCTAGAAAGGTAAAAAATGATGAATTTTATACGCAGTATCACGACATCGAGAAAGAGGTACAGGCGTATATCGATTACAGCCCCGACGTATTTCGCGGCAAGGTAGTGTATTGCAACTGTGACGACCCATTTGAGAGCAATTTTTTTCGTTACTTTGCCCTCAATTTCAACCGTTTAGGATTGAAGCGTCTCATTACCACTAGCTACAAACCCTCCCTAATTGCTAATACACAGATTGGCCTGTTTGGTGACGACAAAACTCTCACGAAATCGAAAGGCCGCCCTAAGATAACCGCTAACCGATTTATTATCAACGAAGTACACGATATAGATGGTGACGGGGAGTTCAACTTGAAGGATGTCGCCAAACAGTTAATGAAAAACAAGAATAATGAATGGACACCGCTTGAAGAGGACGGGGATTTTCGAAGCAAGGAATCTATTGCCCTACTTAAACAATCTGACATCGTAGTGACCAATCCGCCGTTCAGTTTGTTCCGCGAATACCTAAAACAGCTTGTCGATTACAATAAAAGATTTCTTATCATCGGCAGCATGAATGCTACAAAGTATGCAAA
>CAYHWH010000106.1:0-1749 GCA_964360325.1 uncultured Candidatus Saccharibacteria bacterium
CTGCTGTTCCACGGGTTTTTCGGGCTGTTCGTACCTTTTTTCCTGCCGATAGTGCTGAATGTTTTTTATCGGTTCTTTCGGAAAACTGCGGGCCGTTTCTCCGACAACATTCGGAGGATTTTTCTGCGGGACAAAAGGGGTCTTCTGCGGGACAAACGGCTTTTGCGCTTGCAAAGGAGGGCGCGGCCGAAATTCGCTTTTCTGTTCAGGCGGTATCGCTTTTACTTCTCCTCCCGCGGGAATTTTTGAAATTAGGCTTGTTTCCTGAACGCGCACCGGTTTGCTTTCTATTTTCGGTTTTGATTCAACGCTGCTGCTCTGCCACACGCGCACGTCCTCTTCAACGGTCGCGCGCGGACGGGCGTAGAGTTTGCGCGAAGAATCGAGAATCTGTTCTTCGAACGTCTGCGGCGGCAGGTCAAACGGGGGCAAAGTCAGTGCGGAAAACGGCTGAGAACCGACGCCGTCGATCATCAGCGTAAGGTATATCTGCGCAAACCCGAGGTTCACAAGGTCTTCCTTCATAAAGCGCGGCTGGAACACCGTCTCAAGCACCTCGGCGTCAAAAGGGCCGACGCGGAAGGCAATCGTCGTGCCAACGTTGCCGAAAACAGCGTTCCGCACATTCTCTTCCACCTGCTCAATGTATTGGTGGGCGATGGTGAGGTTGAGGTTGTACTTGCGCGCCTCGGAGAGAATGTCCGCGAATGAATCGTTCGCGAACGATTGGAACTCGTCGACGTAGAAAAAAAGAGGCGGGAGTTTTGCGAGCGCGCCTGCGGAAGCGTCCGCGCGGCTCATCGCCGAGAGGTAGAGCTTGGTGACCAGCATGCTGCCGAGGAGCGCGGCGTTGACCTCTCCAACGCGCCCCTTTGAAAGATTCGCGATGATAATTTTTTTCTTATCCATCATCTCGCGGAAATCAAACGTCGATTTCGGCTGACCGACGATGTTTCTGATGAGCGGGTTGCTGGTGAACTGGCCAATTTTATTTTGGATTGCCGGCGTCGCCTCCTGCGTGTAGCGATCGGTGTAGGTCGCAAACTCATCAACCCAGAACGAGCGCACAATCGGGTCCTTGATATTCTCCACGACCTTTTTCCGGTACACTTTGTCGATGAGCATGCGGTTGACGGAGAGCAGTGTTGAGCCGGGGTACTCGAGAAGCGCGAGAATGGTGTTGGAGAGAATGTACTCCATGCGGGCGCTCCACGTATCCACCCAGATTTTCCGAAATGCGCTGATGAGGCCGGAGACGACGAGGTGCCGCTTGTCGTACCCGACGTCTTCCATCACGTTGAAGGCGACGGGATAGTCCATATCAAACGGCGCGAAGTAGAGTACGTCGTCTTTCCGGTGCTCGGGAACATACTGTAGAAGTTTCTCCGCCGAGGAGCCGTGCGGGTCGATGAAGGCGATACCCTCCCCGTTTCGGATGTCCTGTATCGCCATATTTTCGAGGAGTGTGGACTTTCCCATGCCCGTCTTTCCGATGATGTACGTGTGCCGGGCGCGATCCTTCCGTTTGATGCCAAACGGTATCCGCTTGCTGCGCGAATCGGTGGTCGCGAGGTACGTTATTCTATTTTCTTCAGTGTCTTTCATGGGAAAAGAGCTGCAGTTTCAGTATACCCTCACACCGACGTTCATGAAAGTTGCCGCGGGGCGCGCCTTTAAAATCCCCGCAAAAATTATTGCGCGGATGTCGCTTTTTGCAGAAGAGTCTTTTCAAGGCTCGCGTACTTATTT
>CAYHWH010000107.1:0-1699 GCA_964360325.1 uncultured Candidatus Saccharibacteria bacterium
CCGACCGCGCACTCGTTTGCGGCGCAGCTGTTTATATTTTTGCGGACATTTATACCGGAAGGGATTCCTCTCATTGTCACGAGTCCGATGGAAGCGTTCTCGGTGGAACTGCAGGTCGCTTCCGCGCTCTCGTTTGCCGTTCTGTTCCCGTTCTTCCTTTTCTCCTGCGTGGAGTATCTCGTACCCGCACTACTGCCTCGCGAGAGGAACCTTCTTGTGGGTGTGCTTGTCTCAAGTATTGTTTGTTTTGCCGCCGGTGTCGCGTTCGGCCTTGCCGCGCTTGCGCCTTCGCTCTTTTCGTTCTTCGCCGGTTTCGCGCCGGCCATCGGCGCGACGGCGTTTTTCTCCGCGAGAGAGTTTATCGGCATTCTCACGAGCGTCGCGTTTTCAACCGGCCTCGCGTTTCTCCTTCCCGTCGCCATGGCGCTTCTTTCCATCCTCGGCATTGTCCCCGCGTCTCTCTGGGGCAATCGCTGGCGGGAAGCCGTGTTGATTATCGCAATTGCCTCTGCGATACTTACACCGGATGGAAGCGGGGTTGGCATGGCTCTGCTCTCGGCCCCGCTCGTAATTCTCTATGGAGCCGGAGCCGCGGTCGGTTCGCGCTTTTCGCCGCGCAGGCGAGGACGATTATCAGTAACAACGTAATACTATGTTTGGACTAGGAATTCCGGAAATTATCATCATCGCGCTTGTGCTGGGCATCTTGTTCTTCGGGAGCGGAAAAATCCTTGATTTCGCGCGCTCACTCGGCCGGGTAGGCGGCGAATTCAAGAAAGGAAAGCAGGATATTGAAGCGGAAATCAGGGCGGGACAGGAAGAGGAAGAGAAAAAATAATGCAGGACATTATTCCACCACAGTCGGAGAGCGAGAAAGCGCAGAGCGTGGGAGCGCGACGCCGCTTGCTTTTGAAACTCGGGTTTTTCGGCGCCGCGGCATTTGCGCTCGGAAAAATTTTCGGGCCAAATATCCCATTTCTCTCCGAACGGGTGGTTTCTCCGAAAGATTTCAAGAATTTTCGCGTCGTTGAAACTACCAAAGAGATTCGTTTCTTCAATAGGGTCGGCGATGAAATCGTCATCGTTGAAAAAGAAGGCTTTTAGGCATGATGAACCGCTTCATTCATATTTTAAAATATCACAACGCCGTTCCGGTTACGCTGGCGTTTTTGCTTCTCTCCACCACCGGCGCTTTGGCCGCGCGTCCCGCAGTGCGTGACAGCGTTGTAAAGAGCACGACCACCGTTCGCTCCGTTGACAACAGCTATGTCAGGAATCTCGACCTCGCGGCGTTTGACCCGAAGCTCTCTATCGTCAAAATCGTCGAAGACGATTCTTTTTTCTACGTGACCTACGCGTACACGGACGTGGGCATCGGCGACTACGTCTGGCGCGACATCCCGAAAGAAGAAACGCTTGCCGTTTCAAAAAAGGTGCTCGGCGAGCACGACCTCGGCGTGTTTGTCGCCAAAGAGTTGGGGCAATTGATCGAGTACAAGTTTTCTTATCTTAAGGAAGTGCAGAACATAGAAAAGACAAACGGCGAGAGCAAAAAAATCGCCACCACGGAATACTCCGGCCTTGTCGGAAAATTCCTCAAGCCCGACGAGACGGTGTTTGAGGGCTACCAACGGGTGAAAGAGGAACCGAAGAGGGCGCTCGCGGAACATCCTTCGGAATCTTCAGGTTCCGGTGCTAC
>CAYHWH010000108.1:0-1690 GCA_964360325.1 uncultured Candidatus Saccharibacteria bacterium
CGCGGCGCCCGGTCGCTCTCCAAGCTGCGACGGAAGCTCGCGCGAGGCGACTTCGTCAACATTGAAATTGATATGCTGGCGCGATACCGAGGGGTCAAAAAACGTGCTACAGTAGGCCATAATGCGAAGAAAAGAGCTTCAAAAAAGCGTTAAGTTACCGGGCGCTTCCAAGCTCAAGATTGGCGTCGTCGTGTCCCGTTTCAACAGGGATGTAACCGAGCAAATGCTCAAAGGGGCGCTTGAAACTCTCCGCGTGTGGAATGTTCCCGCAAAAAACATAGAAATCCTCCGGGTACCGGGAAGTTTTGAGATTCCCTACGCCTGCCTGAAACTCATCAAGAGAAAAAAGTTTGACGCCATTATCGCGCTCGGCTGTATCATCAAGGGCGAAACGGAGCATGACCGCTACCTTGCCGAAGGGGTTACCAACGGCATTATGAATTTGATGCTGGAGCACGGCGTACCCATAGCATTCGGCATACTCACGACCAACAATCTCGCGCAGGCGAAAGTCCGCTCGCGTGGAAAAACAAACGCCGGTGCCAACGCGGCGGCGGTAGCGCTTGAAATGGCGTTGCTCTGATTTTGTATAGAGGCGTCGCCTCTATACACGACGCCGAAGGCGCATAGGAAAGCGGAGCGGGCGCTCCTTGAAAGAGAGTAAGGCTTGGCCTAGCGGCCACGAGCGCTCTCTTTTGGGGAGTGCTCGCGAAGCGCAATATACCGAGCAAGAGTTTCATAATTCAAAACATCAGAGAAACGGCCGAAGCTCCTCTTTTGAAATCGCCCCTTCGCGTACGAGGATAGCTTTCTCTCCGCGCGCCTCAACAACGGACGACGGCGCGCGCTCCGGAAGCTCTCCCGCGTCAATGATAAGGTCAATGGAATTTCCGGCCTCTCCCAACTGCTCCAGTATTGCGTCAACGTTTCGTTCCGGTTTCAATCCGCTTTTGTTTGCGCTTGTCGTCGTGTATGGTGCGTCAAAAGCGCGCGCAAGCGCGAGGCAAAATTCGTTCTCCGGAATACGAATACCGAATAAATCGCTTCCCCGGAGCGCGAAATCGGGCACCGAATCTTTTTTTTGAAGAAGGAGCGTCAGCGGGCCAGGCAAAAAACGCTCCGCGAGTTTCCGCGCGGCGGCACTCACATCTGCGTACCGCTCTGCCATTTCCAAATCCGCGACAATGCTGTGGACCGGTTTTTCTTCGCTTCGTCCTTTTATGGCGTAGAGTTTCAGAAGCGCCTCCTCGTTAAAAGTGTCGACTCCGAGCCCGTAAAGCGTGTCAGTCGGGTAGAGAATAACGCCGCCCGCGCGCAAGACCATGATGGCTTTCGCAACCGCCGCGAGCATAGCTACTCCCTTAGTATTTCCTTGCGGAAGTAAAATTCGTTCCATATCCACAGTATAAATGCTTTTTCTCGTATTTCAAAAGAACCATTGATGATATACTGGATACATGAAATCAAAGTGGTTCAGGTTAAAGCCGCAAGCTATACAATTGCGACAAAAAGGACTTTCCATAAAAAAGATAGAAAAACTTCTCGGCATCCCCCGCTCAACCCTTAGTGGTTGGTTGAGGAATGTTGAGCTGACGGACACAAAGAAAGAAAAACTGTTGAATGACTGGAAGTACGCACTGGTTAAAGCGAGACGAGCGGCAGTTTCTTGGCATAACGAACAAAAGCGACT
>CAYHWH010000109.1:0-1645 GCA_964360325.1 uncultured Candidatus Saccharibacteria bacterium
CCCTTATATGGTGGACTTCAAGGTAGCTGACAAGCTGGTTATTGCTGTCGCACAACGAGGCAGCCTTGAAGTTGGCGAACTATACGCCCAGATTCCTTCGATCGACGACTCTTCTAAAAGTGCCGCAAAAAATTTTGCAGAATATCTTGGTTTAATTAGGACGGAAGGACGCGTCGTTTATTTGACAGAACTCTACGCACGTATACTGCGTGCGGACGAAAATTCGCGTCGAAGTATTTATGTTCAAAATATTCCACCTGAATATCTTGCTATGTTGAAGTTTGCAGGGCAGACTCCGGAGGGTAATAGTATTGAGAATCTCGCAAGCTCTTTCTTGTCTTCTAAAGGACTGAATCCTAATGCAGCCCTTGGGAAATACATTTTGCGAACTTGGGCAAACTATATGGAGCGCCTCGGCTTGGTGCGATATGCTAAAGGGAGAAATAGCAGCGTACAACTGACTGCATTGGGTGTCTCCGTGTTGCAGAACTCTGCTCAGTCACAACCGGTAGAAAACTTGCCGCGTTTTCTTGTTCATATAATCACTCCAGAGAGAAACCTTCCATATGACATTCAATCAGATGAGGATTGGGCGGTAATAGATGCGGCTATTCACGCTGCGAAACAGACTTGGAAAAAGTATCATACTCAATGAAAGTCGCCTTCCCGGCGGTTAGTAAATGAGACGCGGGGCGGGCTCCTAGGGCCCGCTCCGGGAAGCGTATAAGGTTTGAATCATTTTCTTTATATTGCTTCGGTCAAAAACGTCTTCTTTTCATAATTCTTTTATCTAAAGCATCATTCTGTCACATATGCCTCGAACCCCGCGCTACGGTGACCGCTCCAAACGATCGCTGCCTAAATTTCGTGGGAAACGCCCTGTGAGAAATCCCAATGAGAGGCTGCAAGGATTGGGAAAAAGTGCGCGCCGCGTGGCAGAAGAAAAATTGCGCGAAAGCGCGGAGAAGACTCGCACGGAGTTTTTACAAAAACACGCGCATCGTCAATGGGTCAAGCGATTGTTTCACAAACCCATTCATTTCAAAACGCGTGATGGAAAAGTCGTGCGTATTCTTTCGCTCGGTGTGAAAAATATTTTTCAGTATTCGCCGCGCACACCCGTGCCTCCCGCGCGTGCCATGGTTGCCGTATTTGTGGATAAAAAAAGAGTATTTTTCTACCGCAGCAGCGGCGAAAGCAGTGCCCAGCAAGGTCGTTGGCTTCCCGCAACGGGTTTGCTCATCGGACCGCGGGGAGAAATCCAATACCGCGAACCCGTCGACGACCCGGGGCGCGTAACGGTGTTGTGGATTGTAAAAGCCTCCGGACACGGAACGGGGGGATTTCCAAAATGGGTCGGCGAAGTGGCGGAGAAAATAAAAACTTCCGCGGATGGTGGGAAGATAACCTTCGAATCTTTTCCTACCCTCGAATCGCTACGCGGATTTGTGGATACCGTTTCCTTTTTTCCAACGCTGGAGACAGGATCTCACTCCACGCTTCACGGTCGACCGCAGCTACCCGAATGAGTGAGCGGATTTTTGTTCCAATCCCTCTTGAAACGGTTGCAATTGCGTCAATTTTAGAATAAACCAAGTGCGCGTCTAATGTTCGGATTTCCGGCTAACTTCATCATCGCACCCTC
>CAYHWH010000110.1:0-1636 GCA_964360325.1 uncultured Candidatus Saccharibacteria bacterium
GAAAACAACCCCGGGGAGCGTTGAGGTGACGGTGTATGCCGACCAGCCCGGAGAAAAATACAATATCGGGTTAACCGATTTTACCATTCCGGGATTTAAGAATGACTCCGCACGCTACCAAAAATTCTATGCTCGCAGCAAAACGCCGATGTCCGGAGGATTTTCGGGAACACGTCCAAAAATTTTAGATTCTGATATTTCCGCAGCTCGGGCGGCTATGGAGACGGAACTTTCAGCGGGACTGAAAGCCGATGCAGAGGGACAGATTCCGGACGGATACATTCTCTATCCTGAGGGTCAGTTTATTTCTTTCGAATTGCTTCCCTCCACAACAGCGGATGGTTCGTCGTCGGCAACGCTCAAAGAGCGGGGAACACTCTATGGCGCGCTGTTTGCAAAAGATACGCTTGCTCAGTTCGTGGTAGCCGCAGGCCACGCGGTTGTCTATGAAGGCGTCCCCGTCACCCTCTCGGTTCCGGAAAAGCTGTTGTTTTCCGTGGTAAACAGGAACAATGCGAAGCCGTGGAATGACGGACAATTCGCGTTCACACTCAACGGTTCCGCGAAAGCTATATGGGGCTTTGACAAAAACCAGTTTAAGGATGATCTTGCTGGAAAAACAAAGGCCGCGCTTCAAACTATACTTTCCGGATATCCCGGTATTGATTCAGCAACCGTATCCATTCGCCCTTTTTGGAAAAACGTTTTCCCGGATAACCCGCAGAAAATCAACGTTGAAGTAACTCCAGCGCAGTAGAAGCAGCCGGGCCGTATTGACAGGGTATCCGACTTTCTGCTACTATACGAGACGCTCCAGATGGACCAACAAAAAACAGGATTACATGAAGCGCAAGGGGTTGTTGAAGAGGCGCTTCCGAATACCTTGTTTCGGGTGCGGCTGGAGGACGAACAGCTCGTGCTCGCGTACCTTGCGGGCAAAATGCGCCTTCATCGCATCAAGGTGCTTGTCGGAGATAAGGTTACACTCATAACCGATCCTTACGGCGGCAAGGCAAGAATTACAAGGCGTATGTGAGTAAAGGAGAGTGCAACTCGCATCTCTCTCCCGAGAGAGCGTGTTTCTTTTATTGTTATACATCCGAATGAAAGTAAAAGCCTCGATACAAAAACGTTGCGCGAAATGCAAGATGATCCGGCGAAAAGGCCACGTGTACGTCATTTGCGCAAACCCGCGCCACAAACAAAGACAGGGATAAGCCTTGTTTATTTTCAAGCCAACAAACAACCACATTCTTATGCGCATTGCCGGTATCACCATCCCAGACACAAAACGCCTTGAGTTCGGTCTCACGGCGCTCTACGGCGTCGGACGCGCACGTGCGGCTTCCATTCTTCGTTCTGTGGATATTTCCCCGTCAATACGCGCGCAAGACCTCACCGCCGAACAGGAAAACGCCATCCGTCGAGCTCTTGAGGGTCTGAAAATTGAAGGGGACCTGAAACGTGAAACTGCTTCAAACATAAAGCGTTTGAAAGACATCGGCTCTTACCGCGGAGGACGGCATACCCGCCACTTACCCGTTCGAGGCCAGCGCACAAAAACAAATTCCCGAACAGTCCGCGGCAATGTGCGCAAAACCATGGGGTCTGGACGCAGGAAGCTTGAGAAAACATA
>CAYHWH010000111.1:0-1624 GCA_964360325.1 uncultured Candidatus Saccharibacteria bacterium
CATCCACGGAGAAACGGGGAGCGCTCTCTTCCCCACCGCCTCCGCCATATCTTTTCCGAGAACGATGTCTCCGGGCGGAGCGATGTTGAATACTTTGTACCCCCCTTCCCGTTCGCCGAACGCAAGCAGTTCGACGATATCGGCGACGTCGTCTTCGTGGATGTACTGCCTGGCCCACTTTTTGGTTACCGGCACCCACGATACGAGAAGCGACACGAGCGAATACCAAAACGAACGTTCTCCTTTCAGCGAACCCGAGAGAGCCGCCTGCAAACCGAACCGGATGCGCTCGTATCTCCCGCGCGGTCCGGTGATTGCAACCGGACGAAGCACAAATACCTGCGGAGCAAATTTCGTTCTTGCTTTTCCGTAACGCTCTTTCAGATTTTCTTCAGCTATGCGTTTTTCCTCCGCGTAGAGAGAATCGGTTTTGCGAAAAACCTCGTCTTCGGTAAATCGGTGCTCTATGGTGTTGTCCGGAAACGCTCCGTACGAGGAAACCGTCGAGAAATAGACGAGCGTCCGCACGGAGGGCGCTCCAAACGCAAAATCGAAAACGCGGTTGGAGCCGTCGATGTTCCACCTCCATTCCAAAGCGCGATTCCCGTACAGCTCCCGTATCTGCCAGGCGGTGTGGATGACGATGTCCGGGCTGTGCGCGGCGACTTCCTTCTCCCAATCCTTATCCGAGGTATTTTTTTGCAGGTAGACGAGCTTCGAGGTGTTCTTTAAAAATTCAGGGATGGGTTCCTTGTCGAGGCCGACTATCTTTGCGACATCCGAACGCTTTGAAAACTGGTCAACAAGCATCGCACCGACGTACCCCGCCGCGCCAGTAATGAACAGCGTGTGCATGTGTGTTTCTTGTTCCCTCATGAGCTTACTCGAAAAATCATTTTTTTAATCGTCTTCAGCGCGATAATGCTGTCCAGCACCAACGAGCGGTTTTCCAGGTAGTAGAAATCGTACATCAGACGAACCCTCGTTTCCTCAATGGATTGAGGGCTGATGTTGCCCTGCTCATACTGCTGATTTATCTGAGCCCAGCCGGTAATACCGGGCTTGATTTCATACCGAATCATATAGGAAGGAATCGCTTCCGCAAGCCGCGTACCGAGTCCGACGATGTCGTTCCGGGGACCGACAAGGGAAAGTTCTCCGCGGAGCACGTTTATGAACTGCGGAAACTCGTCCAGGCTCGTTTTCCGTAAAAATGCGCCGACGCGCGTGATGCGGTTCTCCCCCTCCCCGACCCACGACGAACTCGCCGAATCGTTGAAACGCATGCTGCGAAATTTATGCGCTCGCATCCGCGTCCCGTGGATGCCGATGCGCTCTTGCGTGATGAACACGGGACCGGAGCCCTCAATTCGAAGCGCGAGCCACACCAAGGGTGCCGCCGCGACCGTTACCAATCCCATTGCGATTCCTCCAACGACATCAATGCTCCGTTTTGCCGCTTCGTACCAGGCCTTGCGCGGCAAAAGCGCGAACCGTTTGAGCGAGGGAATGTCGCCAAGCGCGGAAAGCGGAAGCCGTTCAAAAATATCCTCGTACAGGTCGCGGGCGTCCAAAAAACGCACGTTGGAGAAGAGCGGCTTGTAGAGGTGCGGCAGTATCTGGA
>CAYHWH010000112.1:0-1596 GCA_964360325.1 uncultured Candidatus Saccharibacteria bacterium
CGGCCGCGTGACGGTAATTGCGTAGGCCGTCGCGGCGGCCACCGCGGTCTTTCCGGAGCCGACGTCTCCTTCCAGAAGCCTGCTCATCGCGTGTTTTTTTTGGAAGTCGGCGAGAATGTCGTCAATCGCGCGACGCTGGGCTGCAGTCAGCGCAAACGGAAAACGTTTCAGGAACATTTCGATGTCGTTTGTATCGGCGGCGACGCGGAACGACTTTTTCTCCTCGTACCGTTTTCGGTCTCGGGCTTTTCCCAATTGAATAAGAAATACTTCTTCGAACGCGAAACGCTTGCGCGCCGCCTGCGCGTCGCCCTCTTTTTTGGGCGTGTGAATCCAAACAATCGCGGTGCGCAGGCTCGGCAGGTGGTAGCGTTCAAGAATGTCCGAAGGAATCGGGTCTGTAAGTTTTTCAAGCGCGCCGGACTTTAAGACGCGGTCGAGCGCGTGATAGAACCACAGCGAGGTGACGCCGCGGCTCTCCGGATAAATGGGGAGGAGAGCCGCGGGGTTCACGGTTTTGGGTCTCGCGTTAAAAAGACCGCCCTCTGGAGCTGTCGCACGCTCCATTTCCGGATTGGCGAGATAGGGGGAGCTTACCGTGCCGGAGATTTTGCCGGAAACTTTCACCAGGTCGCCGTTGCTGAAATACTTCGCGATGTACGGCTGGTGGAACCAGATAATTTTCAGTTTTCCCGTGCCGTCCTCAAGCACCCCCTCGGCGATCGGTTTTTTGCTTCGCCACGCTTTGCGAATTTTTAAGTTGCTAATTTTTCCATACAAGACTGCATCCTGATTCGGTGCAAGCCCCGCTATCGTTTTGAGGTCGGAATAATTGTCGTAGCGAAACGGGAAATGGAAAAGGAGGTCGCCTACGGTGTGCAGGCCGAGCTTGTGGAGAGCGCGTTTTTGCGTTTCCGCCAGGCGGAAGTGGCGCGTGATGTCGTCGGAGGGAAACATTTCTTCAGTATAGCAAGGGATACGGCGGTCGCGCCGCGTGGCGTTTTTGTGCGCGAGGATAGTAGGGAGTATACTTTCGGAACAACACCTAACAAATTATATGAAGAAACAATCATCGGTGAACGAACGGGCGCTCGCGCTTCACAAAAAACTCGGAGGGAAAATCGAAGTCAGGGGAAAGATGGCGGTTCGCACCAAGGACGACCTCTCGCTCGTTTATACGCCGGGCGTCGCGGCGGTTTCTATGCACCTTGCGAAGCACCCAAAAGAAACGAGAGTTTACACGGTAAAGAAAAACACCATCGCCATCATCTCGGACGGCTCCGCGGTTCTCGGTCTCGGCAACATCGGCCCCTACGGAGCGATTCCGGTCATGGAAGGCAAAGCAATGCTCTTCAAGCAGTTTGCGGGTATTGACGCTTTTCCCATCGTCCTTGCGACGCAAAACACGGACGAAATCGTCGAGACGGTCAAGCGCATCGCGCCGATTTTCGGCGGCGTGAACCTTGAAGACATCAGCGCGCCGCGCTGTTTTGAAATCGAGGAGCGGCTCAAGAGGGAGCTTTCCATCCCCGTGATGCACGACGACCAGCACGGCACGGCCATCGTGGTTCTCGCGGGGCTCATCAACGCATTCAA
>CAYHWH010000113.1:0-1526 GCA_964360325.1 uncultured Candidatus Saccharibacteria bacterium
TCTTTCGGACCCCCAAGGAGCATCGCAACTTCGCCGCGCACGGACTCCGTCCGCCCAAGCGGCGAGTCCACCTAGCTAACCGCCGGAACAATGACGAGGCCGAGTTCGCGAGCCATGGAGAGCGTTGTCAACGTCTGCGCCTGGACACCCTGTGTCGCATCAACCAAGAGAACCGCCCCCTCAACAGCCTTCAGCGCCCGCGAAACCTCATAGGAAAAATCAATGTGTCCCGGCGTGTCGATGAGGTTCAAGATATATTCCTGCCCCTCGCTTCGCTCGGGACCTCCAGGATGCCAGCGCATCCTTACGGGCTGCATTTTGATGGTAATTCCGCGTTCCCGCTCAAGCTCCATGGAATCAAGCACCTGCTCGCGCATTTTACGTTTTTCAATCGTGCCCGTATGCTCAAGCATCCGATCGGCAAGCGTGCTTTTCCCGTGGTCGATGTGGGCGATTATGGAAAAATTACGGATATTGTTCATAGCTGACGTACTGCGTAAAACCGACGAAAAAATTCCCTGAAGACCCGCTAGAGTTCTTGGTCGGGAAGGACTGTCTGTGTTTTCCAGAATTTGCGGTGAAGAGCCGAGGATATTTCCGACAATTCCCTGCTTTCAAGCAGACGGAGAAGAAGCACTCCCGAGAGAATACCAAGGAGTCCAGCAAAGAGTCCTTGCGCAAATATACCGAGAACCGTATCGATGTCAAAGATTTTGTTGAATACATTCAGGCACGCATACGCGGTGACTCCCATGGCGAGCGCGCCGACGATGCTCTGGAAGAATGTTGCGGCAAGGCCGGAAGGAAAATCTTTGAAATCGAAGCGGAAAAACAAGTACAGCACAAAAGCGTTCACAAGCGACGCGAGCGAATACCCAAGAGGAAGCATGAGCGCGACCGTTCCCTCAATATGCTCCACGCGCAAGACGGATTCCACAAAAAGCCTCCACGAAGCGTTTGATTGAAACAAATGAACGAGAATGTAGGAACCGCCGACGGCAAGGAACGCGGAAAGCACGTTCACCAGAAGCGGCTTTACCGTGTTCCCCGCCGCAAAGTAGCCGCGCGCGAAGAGAAGCACGATTCCCTGCGCCATGAGAGAAACGGAAAACAGAGCGAGTGCGGCTGCGGTGAGGCGCGTATCGCTCCAATCAAACGCCCCTGAACCTAAAATAACGCGGACGATCTGCGCGCGCAAAACGATAAAAAGCGCGGCTATCGGCAGCGACCAAAAAATAATGTGCCGCGCCGCCGTGACCATATGCCCGAAGAATTCTTCGCGTTTTCCGCTTGAGAAAAGCCGCGCCAGGGTCGGAAAGGCCGCAACCGAGTAAGAAACGC
This sequence comes from uncultured Candidatus Saccharibacteria bacterium, assembly GCA_964360325.1. Classification (GTDB taxonomy): domain Bacteria; phylum Patescibacteriota; class Minisyncoccia; order Phycocordibacterales; family SBAW01; genus CAYHWH01. The sequence goes on from CAYHWH010000113.1 coordinate 1,342, forward strand.
CGACAATGGCGAGCGGTACGGCCTGCAGATTAAACGAGAGATTAAAAACAGAAATAGCTCCCTCGCCGAGGACAGCCGCAAATGCTATGAGCGCGAAGAGGGACAGCTGGTTTGCGGAGAGGCCGAGAGTTCGCGGAAGAGACAGTGCAAGAACGCGGCGGATTTCGGAGAAAGGAATCTTGAAC